>JBJOQA010000169.1:0-3168 GCA_046050225.1 Bacteroidota bacterium
AAAATTGTTTTTTCTTACAATGAAATTTTCAACACGGAAGTTGGAAACAATTTATATTTAGTAACAGAAATGGATGGCGTAAAAATTGAAGCAATGGACAGTCGCATCTTGTTACTTTCTACCAAGGATATAAAGGGCGGCTCAAGAAATGTGAAGGGGCTTTCCAAAGTAGTGGTGGCAAACGCGGAATAGCAAGCGTTTTTTTTACCTCGAATATTTTTATAAAACAGCGTTATAATTTTGAAAGTTATTTTCAATTAATATAATGCTAGCATGACCTTCCTGTATTTTAGTTTCAATTCCTTTAAAGTTTTAGTTGAAATTAAGAAATCAACAAATTAAACATAGGGTGCCTAATTTTATTTAGCCAAACAATTGTAGGATAATTACTAAAAAAATCATACTTGATTTATTTTAATAATTCTTTACTGCATTGATTTATAAGCCTCCATGAATTGCATGGAATTTCCAAACAACAATTTTTAGGATGATGATGCTTTAATGCTTTTTAAGAATAATACTACTTTTTTTGTAGCAGCGTTTTAGGTTATAAATAGCCATTATATTTCCTATGAAAAAGCAAGTACATTCTTTTTCATACTTATGCATTATTGCAATAAGTATGACCATTTTTATCTCCCAATTAAGTTGTAAAAAAGGGTTGCAAGATGAACTGGTTGCACCCCAACCTGTTGAAATCGTAGATACTTCATTTAAACAGATTCTAGTTCCATCTGGTTTTGAATGGAAAACCGATCAAATGGTTACACTACAAGTAACTCCACTTACAACGCCTATTAAGATTGTCAACACATTGCGGATTGCAGATGAATCAGGCCAAAATGTATTTTTTGCAGAAAGGGTTAGTATGCAGGATGCCGTTACGCGTACAATAAGAATTCCTGATGTAGTTACGCAAGTAATTGTAAAATTTGGAAGCATACAAAAATTGGTTCCTGTTTCTCAGGGCATCATTTCATTTAATTATTCTCAAGACTAGAAATATATTTATGAAAAAAATTATATGTATAATTATAATAAACTTAATGTTGGGATTATTAACATTAAGCGCGCAAAATAATTTTCTGCCGTCATTAACGCTTGAATCGGGTTCAAAATCAAGTTATACTTCCATTTGTTGGGATTTTGATAACATGAGTGTATATCAACAAGCAAACTTAATAAGCGGATCTTATTGTTTGCGCACCAGCAATTTGGGGATTTCTGATAATAATGGCAATAATCAGGTTGGATTAAAGTCGCCATGGATAAAACCGACTACTGGCAACATTACATTTTCAACCAAGCTCGAAAATACAAATGGTGCTACAGTGAATATTGTGCTGTATTATATTCCCTATAACCATAACGGCGCAAACAATGTATTAGAAGGTACACCTATTCAATTTGCATCTTATAGTTTTGCTACCCCGCTTACCACGACCGTACAGCATTTGTCTTTTTCTTTACCGAATGCAATAACCAATGCAACACAGCCTTGTAAAATTTTGCTTTTGTTTACCGGAGGAGCAAATAATAATAGGGCTTTTATGGATAATGTAAATATACCTGGAACCTATTTCGCCAATCCGTCTAATCACTGTCTACCGGCATTTGAAAATGATGATTCAGATGATGATGAGGCTTGTGATGATGAAGAGGATCATAATGATGATGCCACTATTGCTTATAATAATTACTACCCTTCATCAGCTGGTTATGGCCGTTTGATGTTTGAAGATTTATGGCCTGCTGCCGGTGATTATGATTTTAACGATTTGGTATTATCATATCGGAGTAACATTATTACAAATGCACAAAATAGGGTTATTGAAATTCAGTTAACTTATATCATTGAAGCCATTGGCGCCTCCCAACAAAATGGTTTCGGTGTTCAATTAAATGGGGTAGGTCCTAGCAGTATTTTAAGCGTTACAGGAACGCGTACTTCCGGTGCAACTTGGCTTGCGCGCGCGGCAAATGGCACTGAATCGGGACAAACTTATGCCAATATTATTGTGTATGATAATGTAAATCGATTCATGGCCAATCCCGGTAGTATTGGAATTAATACAACGGTGGGAAGTAGCTATGTTACACCGGATACCGCTCGCGTTATAATTCGGTTTAACTCCAATTCTACTGTTTCTTTTACCGATATTGTATTTAATCCTTACTTAATTGTTAATCAAACAAGGTCTAAAGAAATTCATTTGGTTGGCTTTGTTCCTACCTCAAAAGCAGCCACCAATCTTTTTGGAACCAGTGAAGATAATAGCAGTGTTAGCCAACAACGCTATTATGAATCAAAAACGGTTTTGCCTTGGGCATTGGATATACCGGAGCAAATTCCTTATTCACGTGAAAAATTTGATTTCAGTCAAAGCTATCCCAATATGCCGCCATGGGCGAGAAGTAAAGGAGCGCAAAATAAAACTTGGTATAAGAATCAAGCAGGAAATAGAGTGAGTACTAAACTGTATAGTCACTAAAATTATAGCCATAAAGCCACAAAAAAGGCTGTCTCGTAATGAGGCAGCCTTTGGTTTATTAGTTAAATGTTTTATTAAAGTCTAGTCACCATTTCTTTAAATAGTAGTCCCAATTTAGCACCCGCATCTCTTCCTGCTTCTAACACTTCCTCATGGGTAACCGCATTGTCATCATCTCTGATGCCAATATTGGTAACCAAGCTAATGCCAAAAACCGGCAAGCCCATATGTGCTGCAACAATTACTTCTTGTACGGTGCTCATACCCACGGTATCGCAACCTAAAGCAAGCGCTAATTTGTATTCGGCACGGGTTTCATAGCTCGGACCGGTTAGTCCAAGATAAACGCCTTTCTTCAACTCAATGCCTTGGTCTTTGGCTATTTCTTCCGCTAGCGCGATATAAGATTTTTTGTAGGCTTCACTCATATCCGGAAAGCGTGGTCCCAAATCTTCTTCATTTTTACCGATAAGCGGATTGGGCGTAAAGAAACTTACATGGTCGGTAATAATCATTAAATCACCTACCTTAAAACCGCGATTTACACCTCCTGCAGCATTACTTAACAATAAGGTTTGAATGCCTAAATGTTTCATCACACGCACCGGAAAAGTTACTTGCTGCGGTGTATAGCCTTCGTAATAATGAAAGCGGCCACTCATGGCAATAACGGTTT
>JBJOQA010000170.1:0-11424 GCA_046050225.1 Bacteroidota bacterium
GGCCGCATCCTTTACCGAAACAATATTATTTACCGAGGCGCTTAATCCACTAAATACCGGATTAGCAGTATATGCACCACCATTCAAACTGTAGGTATAGGGCGGTGTTCCGCCTTTGCCATAAACCGTAATAAATCCATCATTGCTTCCCGCACAACCGGGATTAATTACACTATAGGTTAATGCTAAAGGTATCGGAGGCCCCAATACTTCTAAATCGTCTATTGCAAAATCATTTCCGGCGGCACTTAGGTTATTGTTGTAAAGTTCAATGTTTACATAGTTACTGGAAGGAACAAATGAATACACCACTTTTTCCCAAATTGCCGAAAAACCGGGATAAGATACTTGTTGGTTGCCCGAAACCAAAGTGGAAGCAGAAACATTATTCCAAGCTACGCTTATATTGGCAGATGTAGCCAAATTAACTGCACTGGTTGAAATATTTAAAACCCAATAACTAAACGTATAAGTTTGACCAATAACTAATGGGCCAACGCCACCGCCCGAACTCCCGGCCTTCCAAAATCGCTGCTGTCCGCCGGTTGTGGTACCATCTACTACCATCATTTTGCCGGAACCCGAATGGTCGGTTGTGGTAATAAAAAAAGCGGTATTCATTGGCTGGGGATTCGTTATCAAGGCGTAATCACCTGGATTACTATTGCCGGTTAAAGCCGCTAAATAATTATAAGGCGAAGGTACCTGAAAACCGGTGCCACTGATACCGGATTCAAAATCACCATTAACCAATAAACTATAGGGTGAAACCTGCGCTGCTGCAGTTAAGCTAAATAAAATACCCCAAAATAATACAGCGGCTAAACGAACACTATATAACGTTTTAGCACACACGAAATTTCGTTTCATCTTTTTCATCACAAGCTAGTCTGAATTGAAAATTTTTCCGTGTCGGCACAAGGTGGCGGTTATATACATAGCAAGACCTGCCGACTCATCGGAATTTGTGTTCAAATTACACATTATATTCAATATTGGCGGGAATTATTTACCCAAAAAACCGATGAAAAACACCATCAGAAAAGCTAGGCAAAATGAGTTTTGTGCGTGATGCTAAAAAGGAAGGAAACAAAGACTAGGATTTACCAAAAACCGAAACGTGCATTTTCTTTATAAAACTATACAAATCATCCATGTTGGTAACTTGTTCTACCATCAAAATGCCGTTTTTCCCTACTTGTTTTAATTTGGCCTTATTGGTTCCTTTTTGAAGAAAAACTAATATGCCATTAAAGGTATCGCTTTGAAAATAGGGAGAATCGGGGTTGCCCACAAAAAAGCAGCGTAAACTTTGATTTCGCAATAGGAGTTTTTCAAAACCAAGTTCAACGGCTAGCTTCCTGCTTCTAACCGTATAAAATAAATCTTCAACGGTTGCCGGAATGGGGCCGAAGCGATCTTCCAGTTCTTTATGAAAATCTTCCAATTCTTCTTCCGATTCACAATTATCTAATCGGGTATATAAGCTTAACCGCTCGGTAATACTTTCTACATAACTATCCGGAATTAAAATTTCCAAATCGGTATCTATGGAACAATCTTTCACAAAATCGTCTTGTTCCTGAATTTCCTCTTTGAATAAATCGCGGAAAGAAGAACGTTTTAATTCTTTAATGGCTTCGTCCAAAATCTTTTGATACATCTCAAATCCGATTTCAGCTATAAATCCACTTTGTTCGCCACCCAATAAGTTGCCCGCACCACGTATGTCCAAATCTCGCATGGCAATTTGGAAGCCACTTCCTAAATCGCTGTATTGTTCTAGCGTGCTCAAACGCTTGCGGCTATCCGGCGGCAAGGTACTCATTGGCGGTGCCAACAAATAACAGAATGCTTTTTTATTACTTCTACCCACTCGGCCACGCAATTGATGCAAATCACTTAAGCCAAATTGATGCGCATTATTTACGATGATGGTATTTACATTGGGGATATCCACGCCGCTTTCTACAATATTGGTACAAACCAATACATCGTATTTCTTATCCATAAAATCTAAAATGGTATCCTCCAACTCATCACCTTCCATTTGGCCATGGGCATAGGCGATACTTAAATCCGGACAAAGCCCTTGAATTAAGCCCTTCATTTCGGCAAGGCCGTTAACCCGATTATGAATAAAAAATATCTGCCCGCCCCTTTCGGTTTCATAATAAATAATATCCCGAATGGCATCCTCATTAAACACTTGCACTTCGGTTTGAATTGGCTGCCTGTTGGGTGGCGGCGTATTGATAATACTTAAATCGCGCGCACCCATCAAACTAAATTGAAGCGTACGCGGAATGGGTGTGGCCGTCAAGGTAAGGGAGTCAACCGTTGTGCGCAACTGCTTTAATTTTTCTTTAGCAGCAACGCCAAATTTTTGCTCCTCATCAATAATCATCACGCCCAAATCTTTAAACTTAACATCCTTACTCAACAAGGCGTGCGTACCTACAATAATATCAATCTTACCTTCTTGCAAAAGTTGCAAGGTTTTCTTTTTCTCTTTGGAAGATTTAAAACGATTTACAAAATCTACCGTAACGGGAAAATCTTTGAGTCGCTCACTAAAGGTTTTATAATGCTGATAAGCCAAGATGGTGGTAGGAACCAAAATGGCAGCTTGTTTACCATCACAACAAGTTTTAAATGCCGCACGAATAGCGATTTCCGTTTTACCAAAACCTACATCCCCGCACACTAATCGATCCATCGGGCCCGGCTTTTCCATATCGCGTTTTACATCCTCGGTGGCTTTTGCTTGATCGGGGGTATCCTCATAAATAAAACTTGCCTCTAGCTCGGTTTGCATGTAGTTATCCGGCGTATGCGCAAATCCTTCCAAGCTTTTGCGTTGCGCATACAACTTGATCAAATCGGTGGCAATATCCTTGATTTGCGTTTTTGTTTTTTCCTTTAATCGATTCCAAACATCACTGCCCAACTTGTTCATTTTAGGAATCGACCCTTCCTTTCCGCTATACTTGCCAATCTTATGTAAAGAAGAAATATTTACATACAACAAATCGCCATCCTTATATTGAATACGAACGGCCTCTTGCATTTTACCGTTTACATCCATCTTTTGTAAACCGCTGTAAATCCCCACGCCATGATCGATATGCGTTACATAATCGCCCGGTTGCAGTTCGCGCAGCGTTTTTAAAGTAAGCGCTTTATTTTTAGAGAACGCTTGCTTTACCTTGTATTTATGATAGCGTTGAAATACCTGGTGATCAGTATAGCAAACCACTTTCAAATCATCATCAATAAATCCTTCGTGAATGGCCACCGGAACCGGCGTTAACTGAATTTCGGCTTTTAAATCGGTGAATATGCTATGTAATCTTTCGAGTTGTTTCGGATTTTCGGCAAATAAGAAAATGTTATACTTCTGTTGTTCATAAGCTTTTAAATTATGAATCAACATTTCAAATTGTCGATTAAAAGCCGGTTGCGGTGTGATGGCAAAGTTTACGGTTAAATCATTCGGTTGGGCAAAAAAAGCGCGTTCGCCAAATTCAATTACTCGATGGGTTTGTAACCATTGTTCCAACTCAAATCCGGTGGTAAAATCAGCAGCCTTTATATCATGCTTCACATGCAATTCGCCCTCTTCTTCTTCATCATTCTTTTTATAATTTCCGGCAACATGTTCTAAATAAATTTCAAGATCTTCTTCTTGTTGACCGATTTTATCTCTTACAAATTCCCAATCTTCGCACCATACCATCAAATTCTCCGGCAAGAAATCAAACAAGGTTGTTTTTTCTTCATCGCTGCCGCTGTGTTCAGGAATGGTATCCACATTCGGCATGATATTTACCTGCAACAACTTGCGTTCGCTCAATTGCGTTTCGGGATCAAAAATCCGAATACTATCTACCTCATTGCCAAACAATTCAATTCGATATGGCTTTTCATTGCCGAATGAATAGATATCTAAAATACCTCCTCGAATGGCAAACTGACCCGGTTCGTATACAAAATCCGTTCTATCAAATCCCTGTTCTACAAAGCGCTGCAAGATTGCATTTACATCCAATTCATCCGCTTGTTTGATAGAAATAATTTGTTCAGTGATGGATTTTGAAAGCACCACTTTTTCGAAAATGGCTTCAGGATAAGTGATAATAGTTCCGCTTCTACCCTCAGCGCCTCGTGTAGAAAAGCGACTTAAGCACTCGGTACGCAACATCACATGACTAGGGTTGAGTAGCCGATAATTCTTTTTATTTTTAAACGAAGCAGGAAAATAAAATAAATTGAGTGCTTGCGTAATATTTTCTAAGGTATTGTGAAAATATGCGGCTTCCTCTGCATCGCGAAGTATAACAACCTGATTAAATTTTTGGGTAGCCGGCTGCTGCAAAACAGCGGATAGCACAAAGGCGGCGGCACTCGATTTAAGGCCTTTTACATGCACATGCTTGTTTTCAGACAATATAATCCCTTTCGCTATGCTTTCGCAGCGAGCGTCTTGACCATATTCATTCAACAACACTTGCAAGTTCATTCCGGCTGCAAATATATAAAACGGCTACCGGATGAAGGCAATCCGTTTCAATTTTTGGCGGATTTCACAGATATTCTTGAACGTTAGATTTGAATGCTTGTCAAATTTGTACGACAGGCCGGGTTTTTGCAGCATATATCGTAATTTGTAAGCTCATTTAAGCTATTTCATCAGCCATTCGCAATATGACTAAAACAAACTCATTTCTAGCTATTATAATCTGCTTATTTTCCTTTCAGGTGAGTGGGCAAACAAATGCCCAGCCTATTCAATTTAAAAATGGCAATTTCTTTGCAGGCGATAATTTTAAGCAACCCGCATTCAATAAAAATACCCTCACCTCGGCTTTAGCGAATCAAACCTATTTTGTAATTATTCAGTTTTCGCAATTACCCAATGCAACTACAAAACAGCAATTAGCCAATTTAAGCGTGAAGTTGAGCAACTATATTCCAGGACAAGCATTTTTAGCCACTCTACCCGAAAACATCAATTTTCAGCAGTTAAATAGTTTTAAAATCAATGCCATTCAACCTATTCCAACATGGAGTAAGATTGACTCATCCCTGATTCAGTCCACATTATATAATGATCGCGAAAATTTGCAATTAGTGGCGATAGAATACTTTTCTACCATATCGCGCAGCGACTTGGTTCAAGCACTCACTCAGTTAGGTGCTCGGGTAACCAACACCAAGTTTGATAATTTTGGAAGAATTTTTATTGCCTACGATGCGCAACTGTTGCCGCAAATTGCCAAGCTGCCCATGGTGTATAATTTGTATTTACAAAACCTAACCGACAAGGCTTTAAATTATGCATCAAAAGGGGCGCATGGTGTAAGCGCGCTTCAATCGGCATCCGGAAAATTTTTAAGAGGTACCAATGTAACGGTTGGCGTAGGCGATAATTCAGATATTTCTACACACACTGATTTTACCGGCAGGTTGATTAATAGAAGTCCTTGGATACCCGCCGACCATGGTACCCACACTGCAGGCACTACGGCCGGCGGAGGAATAATGAATCCTAAAAATGCTGGGATGGCACCAAAGGCAACGATTGTAAATCAGTTTTTTAGTGATATCCTTTTGAACGCGGTAACGTATGCTACTGATTACAATTTAGTAATAACCAACAACTCCTATCACTCTGCAAATACCGGTTGTACCGGAGAAGGAAATTATGATGGACTCAGCAATTTTGTAGACGCTCAAATGTATGCTAATCCGCAAATTTTGCATGTTATTGCTGCCGGCAATGATGGACAATTTACTTGTTCTCCCTTTCCTTCATATTTTGGTACGGTGAAATCAGGTTGGCAATCGGCAAAAAATGTATTAACTGTTGGTGCCATTAATATTCAAGATTATAGCATTGCCAATTTTAGCAGTCGCGGTCCCGTTAAAGACGGACGTTTAAAACCCGAAATAACCAGTAATGGATGGGCCGTATTATCAACCATTTCCAATGGTAGTTACGGCTACAATTACGGAACCAGTATGGCAACCCCGGTTGTTACCGGCTCACTAACGTTATTATATGAACGCTTTCGACAAAAGAATTTGGGTCAAAATCCAAGGTCCTCTTTAATTAAAGCCATAGCATGTAATAGTGCAGAAGACTTAGGCAATGCCGGCCCCGATTTTACCTTTGGTTTTGGCATGTTAAATGCACGCAGAGCTGTGGATATTATTGACAGTAGCAGATATATTGTTTCTTCAGTTGCAAACGGCGCCACCAACAATCATGTTATTGCAGTTCCGGCAGGAAGCCGAAAACTGAAAGTAATGATTCATTGGCTTGATCCAGCAGCAGCAACCAATGTGGCAAGTACGCTTGTAAACGACCTTAATTTAACCGTTACTAATCCTTCATCACAAACGATATTACCCTTAGTGTTAAATGCATCCGGCTCCAATGTTACGCTTACTGCAACTAACGGTATAGACCACACGAATAATATTGAACAAGTAGTTATTGACAATCCTGCCGGAGGCAACTATACCTTTTCAATTCAAGGCTTCTCCATTCCATCGGGCACGCAAGAATATGCCTTAACCTGGGATTTTGTGCAAACCGGTGTAACTGTAGAGTACCCATATGGAGGAGAGACATTAGTACCCGGCGAAACAGAAACCATTCGTTGGAGTGGTTACGGTAACGAATCGAGTACCTACAACGTTGAATATTCAGATAACAATGGTAGTACCTGGACTAGCTTAAATAGTAGTGTTGCTGCATCAGCACGTAGCTTAAGTTGGGTGGTACCCTCTACGGCAACTAATTTAGGTAGAATTCGGGTGAGTAGAAACGGGGGCGGCCCTTCCGGACAAAGTGCAGCCGTATTTACGATTTTACCGGCAGTAAGTATTTCAGCCACTAATCCCTGTGAAGGCGCGGTTCAATTAAGTTGGTCGGCAGCAACAGGAGCTACCTCTTATGATATCTTACAGTTTACGGCAGACTCGATGCGTGTGATAGCGAACACCACGGGTACTACCTATTTGGTGGCAGGCTTATCAAAAAGTACCTCCTACTTATTTGCCGTAGCCACAAAAAACGGTTCGGTAAGCGGCCGAAGATCCAATGCAGTAAGAATTACGCCAAGTGGCGGTGCATGCACATTGTCGGCATTTAACAATGATATTCGCGTGGATAGTATTTTGGAACCCAATACAGCCAGACGCTTTTTTGCAAATGCAGGCAATGCCATTAAACCGGTTAAAATACGCCTTAAAAACACCGGTGGTGCTACCATATCAGGTACTTTTAGTTTGTCTTATCAATATAATTCAACAACTGTTACAGAAAGCATTAATACCATCATAGCAGCCGGTGCAACCTATACCTATACTTTTAATACCCCATTTACTTATGATGCTTCGGGTTTTGATTACAATTTTAAAAGCTGGGTAACCTTAGCTGCCGACCCTAATCATGCAAATGATACGGCAACCAAAAATGTAAAATACATCAACAATGATGCAATTACCACAATGCCGGTTACCGAAACATTTGAAGCCATGCCAGAAATAAGTGTGAACCGAAAGGTGATGGCTGCCGGCGGTTTAAATAGATTAGACTTTTCTGCCAGCACTTCATTAGGGCGACTTCGCAGTTTTGTAAATAGTGGTATAGCATTGGCAGGAAATCGTGCACTCACGCTAGACCAATCGCCTTACAGTACAAGTTCTACTAAAGACTCGGCATTTTTGAGTTACAACTTGCAACAATATTCCAATAGCAATCAACTACGCTTTGATTTCAATTACAAGAATCACGGACAGGCAGCGAATCCAGGTAATAAGATTTGGATTCGCGGTTCAGAATCGAATAATTGGATAGAAGCCTACGATTTAGTGGCAAATCAAGCCGGACTTTCTGATTGGAAAAAGGGACTCATAAATATTAATGAATTATTAAGCAATGCCAATCCGCCTCAAACGCCAAGCAGTACTTTTCAAGTTTTGATTGGCCAAGAAGGATATACCTCTGCAAATGTTCCCAATGCAATTGTAGATACGGATGATGGTTACACTTTTGATAATATCGTATTAAACGAAGCCTTTAATGATGTTGGTTTATCAAAAGTAAATTTTCCTGCCACAGGCGGATGCGGTCTAACGGCCAATAATCCAATAGGGATAAGGGTGCGCAATTATAATAATACAACATTGAATAATGTTACTGTTGCATACCGTGTTAACAATGGGCCGATAATCACTGAAACTATTCCTACCCTTACGGCTAATCAAACATTAGACTACACATTTAGCCAAACAGCCAATTTAGCGGCCTATATTGATTATGAACTTGATATTTGGATTAACTACCCAACCGATACCTATCGCTCAAATGACAGTATCCTTCAATACTCCATTCACAATAGTCCGGTGATAAACACCTTCCCTTATCATGAAGGTTTTGAAACAAATAACGGTAACTATTACACGAAAGGAACCAATAGCAGTTGGATGTGGGGAACACCAACAAAAACAAATATGAATAAAGCGCCCAATGGCAGCAGAGCTTGGGTTACCAATTTATATGGAAATTATGCCGACAATGAAACATCTTATCTAATATCTCCCTGCTTTAATTTGAGTCAACTTAGCAAGCCGGTTTTATCCTTTAGCCATAATTTTATGGTGGAGCTTGATTATGATTATACCTGGGTAGAATATACATTGGATGGTAATACTTGGCAAAAATTAGGAACGGTAGGAAGCGGAACCAATTGGTACGACAATAGTACGTTCAACAATTGGAGTGTTTCTAATACCCAATGGCATGTGGCTAGTTTTCCTCTTCCCATTACCAATACTACCTTAAAATTTAGAATTGTAATGACAAGCGACGGTGGAGTAACCGAAGAAGGGGTAGCTATTGATGACATTCGGGTACACGAAGCTAGTACCGTTATCACTGCACCGGCATCTTATTATTCGATAACGGCTGCCGTTTCAGGATCCAATTGGATTCCCTTCAAATACAACAATATTTCGGGTGACAGCACTTACATTTTGGGAGAAATTAATGCCAATGGTCAAGATTTAGGTAGCTGTACATTAACTTACTATCCAAACCTTTCAGGTATAGAAAGATTCACTGATTCGCAATATTACCTGAATCGAAACTATGTTTTCAAAACAGGTAATCAACCAAGTAGTAATATCCAAGTAAGAATATATTTTACAGATAAGGAGGTAAATGATTTATTAAACGCAACAACTTGCACTACTTGTCAATCGCTGCCCAATGATGCCTATGAACTTTCTGTAACGCATTTTAAAGGGAACAATAACCAAATTGAAAACGACAATTTAGCCGATAATCTTTATGGCACGCATCAATGGATTAGTGCCGAAAACACTGCAATTATGCCGCATGGAATTGGGTATTACGCCGAATTTAATGCAAGTGGTGGCGGCGAATGGTGGATTAGCAAAGGCAAAGTAATAGCAGCATTGCAGCCTGTTTGTGCAAATCAAAACATTAGCTATTCGGTAGATGCCAATTTAGGTAACAATTTTCAATGGCAGGTGAATAACGGCAGCGGTTACACGAACATAGCTGATAATGCAAATTATAGTGGCAGTAATAGTAATCAATTAACTATTAACGGTTTACCTACCTCTGCAACAGGCAATCGATATCGTTGTTTGGTAGACGGCCTTGCAAAAGATGAGCACACGTTACGCTTTGTTCAAGTTTGGATTGGAATGGCAAGTACAGATTGGTTTAATGTTGCCAATTGGAGTTGCAACAGTATTCCCGATGCCTATACAGATGTAATCATTCCCGACGGTACTGATTATAACCCAATTATAAATAGCAACACCACTATACGCGGAATTCACGTTGACAAAAATGCAACCGTACAATTAAGCAATGGCGTACAGTTGCTCGTGGTTGGACATAATTAATACCGTTTAAGTCAAGCTTTTATAATTGCCAAATGCATATTTAAAATGCCCAAATCAATAAACATATATGGCACTACAACCATGGCGTAAAGCCATTGTAACAAGAATTGAGGATGCATCTCACAACACAAAAAGATTTTGGTTACAAATTCCTGAATTAGAATCGTTTGATTTTGAACCCGGCCAATTTGTAACGCTCGACCTCCCCATTCATGAAAAAGTAAATAGAAGATGGAGAAGCTATTCTATTGCTTCTTCACCAAATGGGACGAATGAGATTGAATTAGTAATTGTTTTAAATGAAAAAGGACTGGGAACCCCTTACTTATTTAGCCAAATAAAAGTTGGTGATGAACTTACCGTTCGTGGCCCTCAAGGTGTTTACACCTTGCGTCGCCTAATTGAACAGCCATTAGTAATGGTATGTACTGGCACGGGTATTGCTCCTTTCAGAAGTATGATTAATCATATTGTAAACAACAAAATCGAACATCAATCTATTCATTTAATTTTTGGATGCAGAACCAAAGCCGACTTACTCTATTTTGATGAATTTACCGAGTTGGCAAAGGAGGTTGAATCATTTCACTACTATCCTGTTTTAAGCCGCGAACCATGGCATGGCAAAAAAGGTTATGTACATCCGGTTTATGAAGAAGTAGGTGCTGCTAATCCGAATGCTTTATTTTATTTATGCGGATGGAAAGGTATGGTGGATGAAGCACGCAAAAATTTAGCAGCGATGGGCTTTGACAAGAAACAAATTCAAGTTGAATTATACGGATAAGTTTAAGTCGTTTCTAAAACCTTTTTCATGGCTTCCGCCTTTAACAGGCATTCCTCATACTCTTGTTCAGGATCGCTGTAAAAAGTAATGGCGCTTCCTGTTTGAAAAGATAGGTAGCAGGTATTTGCATTATACAACATCGATCGTATCACCACATTAAAATCGAAATTTCTTTGTTCGTTCAGCCTTGGCGTTACGTAACCAATAGCACCGGAATACAATCCCCTTTTTGAGCATTCGTATTGTTCTATTAACTGCAGTACTCGTTTTTTAGGCGCTCCGGTCATACTTCCCATCGGAAAAGTAGCAGCAATGGCATCTACCCAATGTAGATCTTTTGGAGCCCGGCCACATACGGTACTAATCATTTGATGCACCTGCGGAAAGCTATAAATGCCATACAGTTCTTTAACGGTAACACTTCCTGATTCACAAATTTTACTCAAATCATTACGAACCAAATCAACCACCATTACATTTTCGCTCAGTTCTTTTGTACTGTTTTGAAGTGCCAACTTACTTGCCAGATCTTGTTCAGCATTATGAAGGGCACGTTTAGCAGTGCCTTTAATGGGTTGAGAACAAAGTTCATTTTCTTTCAAACTTAGATATCGCTCCGGACTAGCGCCCATGCAATACAAATCATGATCGCGATAAAAAACAGCAAATGGATTAGGTGAAAATTT
>JBJOQA010000171.1:0-5131 GCA_046050225.1 Bacteroidota bacterium
TCATCCCAACGGTATAATTGTTTTGTTAGTTGAACACCACTACTTTCTAATTCTTTTGGCGGACGACTTGTAAAATAATAAAAGTTAACACCGCCCTTTGTAGGCTGGTTAGTTGTATTAAACACCCAAACAGCTGACGGCTTTTTATCCATTGCCTGAAATGCAAAGCTGTTTCCGTTAAGTAGATGATTATTTACCTTCACCGTTTGTTCCTCGGTCTCCAAACGCAAAGCTGCAGTGGGTTCTAATAACATTTTACCACTTTGCAAAATGCCGTCAACTACCGCTGCCGTAGCGCGAGTATTACTCCAATAATGATCTTTGCGAGCGGTATACAACCATTTTAAAATACCCGAAACAGTAGCAGATGAATTGCTGTTTTGATTAAATGCTTGTAACAACAATGCAATGGTTTCTTCGGTACAAGCCTCTAAATCTGCTGCATCATGTAATTTTTTCCAATGAAGGCCCATCACACTGTCTTCAATTGCTAACTCCGCTATCGAACCTAGTAAATCATTGGCCTGCTGTAAAAACACGGCTTTTTCGCCCGGATGTGCCTGCGAAGCCTGAATGAGCATTAATTGCTGCTGCATCGGCATATTGTATGCAGCTTTCCAATTAAATGCTAGTACCGAATCCATTTTTATCTGCACGGCCGTATCAATGGGGTAATAAGTAGCAAGCAATCCGCGCGCATGTACAAATTGTAAATCATACCCATATACCCCTCTTTTTAAAAAGTTAGTTTCGCAATAGCCCATCAGTTTATTCAACATTCCTTTTATAATTTCATTCGAATTATTTTCTTTCCACATAGGCAAAGAATGAGTCAAGGCCTGCGCAATGGTTTTCAAAATATAATTAGAAATATAGTTATCGCTGCGGCCTCCGCTAAACCAGGTAATGCCACCATCTGCTTGTTGCAAACTTTGTAAATGCTGCAATTCGGCAATAAAAGTTTGTTTCGCATCAGTTGTGTCTAACAATTTTTTTATCACCGTTTGTTTGTTTCGCTGCATCGTAGCAAACTGCAACCAAGGCATGGTTTCCTGCGCCAATTCGCCCGGCAGGGCTTTTAAATTTTCTTCTCCATTTGTTTGTTGCAATAATTGCATTAAGTTTTGCACACTACTGTCTTTTCTTGCTAAATGCAATGCAACCGATTTAGCAAACATTTTATTGATAGTTTGTTCTGCACACCGATACTTATAATTGCTCAAATAGGATAAACCATATAGGAGCATTTCTTGTGGCTGCGGCTGAATCATTAAGCCCATGCCATAAAATTGCTCATTTGATTGCAATTGCGGTGTAGTAACCATCTGCTTTCCATTGCCGGCAAGTTGCAAGGCTGTTGATTGGGTTACTAAAACTTTTCGTGATAAGATGGGTAGTTCATAGGTTTCACCATCTGCAAATTGTTGCGATTGTGCCGTAACGGTAATCTTTATCGGATGCAAAAAACCTGCAGGAATTTGTACGGGAAATGCAACAGCAGTATTTCCTTTTGCAGCTACTTCAAAGTTGATTTGATGCTGTTTGCAAATGAATGAAGTAATATCGGTGCCGCTAATGATGTCTTCTGCTTTTATTAGCGCTATCCCTTTTGCCAATATCGTATCAAGGTTAGAAACACGTGCACGCAATTGCACCCGGTCGCCTTCATATAAAAAACGGGGCATGCTGGGTTGCGCCATTAAGGGCAATTGCGTATAAATCGTTTTTTCTAAATAACTCAAGGTGCCCGATTTATCATGGGCGAGCAACTTCCATTTCCACTCGGTAACCGATTCGGGTATGGTAAATTGAATATGATAAATCCCATTTTCATCCGCATAAACATTTGGGTAAAAAAATGCTGTTTCCGAAAAATTTTTTCGTATCACCGGGGTAGGCGGAGGTGGGGGCTCGGGTAACTTAACCGGCCCGTTGGTACTAAGTAACAATACGCCGGAGGAAGCACGCGATCCATAAATGGCAGTGGCATCTGCACCTTGTAATACCAAGCCTTCATAAATTTTCGACAAGTCGATATTTTTAACGTCGCCTTCATAAATCTTTCCATCAATTACTACCAATGTTTCTTGATAAGCATGGAGACTGGATATGCCTCGAATGGTTACAGTACTAACCGATCCCGTTATACTCTTTCTGCTAGTTATACCATAACCAGTTACCACCACTTCCGACAAAGAGGATTGGGTAACACTTACACCTGCTACCCTTCCGGATAACGATTGAGCAAATTTATCCGATTCATCAATCGGATTTTTAATAAACTGCTGCCTTTTCCAGTTTGGCATATCATCCATCCACCAAATTAAAGCGCGTATTTCTAATTGGTTCCTTAAATCAAAAAGATTGCTAGATGGATAATAAGTTACAGTTTCGTTGTAATAAATCTCGGTTTCCCAATCAGCAAATGCATAAAAGCGAGGCTGATCATTTCTTAATTCCCATTTATGCGCAGCAATTTTATCTAAAGATGCATCATACATGGTGGTGGCAAGTTCTTGTACTAATTCTGGCGATTGGGTTTGAATACGTACTTCAAAAGTTGCATCGTCGCCGGGTTGTAAAACATTTCGATATTTTTCAATGATGATATTTGCCGGCTTGATTTCTTCCGATGGCACATACATGTTTTGTCTTTGCTCATAAACCACATTTTCAAAAATATAAACGCGCTTCATTTCTATTTGACCAACAATCGGATTGTCTTCCACTGTACTCGCCAATTGTGCTAACCCCTTGTATTCTATTTGTGAAATATATACGGTTCTTTTTTCTGCTTTTTTATTAATTATTCGATAATAGCTTAACTCATAAATGGCATGAATCTCCTCTTCATTTACATTGTTAAACCACTTTATCTTTCTATCAACATCAAGTGTATTACTCGGTAAATAATTCACCAAAACATTCGATGCAGCATTTTTACGAAGGTCTAAAACCTCAAACTGAATGGTTTTTAAACCAACAATATTGTGTTGCTGTTTAACGGTTAAATCAATTCGATAATAACCCGGTGTAAGTGCTTTTGATTGGAGGTTTAATTCTTTGTTGTTCGTTGCCAATACCGTATCTAATTGCAGCAACGGCTGCATTTGTTCATCAACTTGTATGGCATCTCTTAAATACCATTGGCCATTTTTTTGGCAATAATCAACTTGGGGATCTATGAGTTTAATTGTGGAGGGCAATGATGTTTTGTATAATTTAACTTCCACATTGCCATCGCAGGGACCCGAAAAAGGATGCACCGTTGTAACCTTGTAATTTCCAATATTTGCGGCATCCAATTTTGAAGGAAAGTTATTTATCGAAATATTAACCGGCCTCTTTTTTAAATTAATATTAAGTGATGCTTCTTGGCTTTCTCCCGTGCCGTCAATTGCTTTAGCGGTTATTGAATAATTTGCATAGTAGTGACTGTTATTGTTATACCAATATTGATGCAAAAAATGAGCGGGTATAGGTATTTCAAAAATTCCATTGCGTGGGTTGCTTAATGTTTGATTGGCGATTATTGTGTCTTGCGTACGAACGATTGTATTCGAACTGCTATCTGTATAAGTGTATCCAACGGAAATTTCATACTGAAGTTGCACCTGTTGCAAATCTGCACCGGCAAACGACCGCACTTGCGCCTTTACCTGAAAACTATCGCCCATGATTAAAAAATCTTTTGGCTTTTGTAATTGAAGTTCAAAGCCTGGGCGCTTGTAATTTTCTACTTCAAATTCACCATCATTATAATTTTCGCTATCAATATCATCTAGTTCTATCGACCAAGTTCCTGTGGCTGCACGCATTGGAATTTTAAAGGAGCCGCTGAATGAACCAAAATCATTCGGACGAATAAAAGCCGAATCAACCTCTCGTGAAAACGCGTCATAAATAAACAATGCAAGTTTTTGATGCGTAATTTCACGCACGTCTTTATTAAACATTCTTTGCCAAAGCGAAAAGCCTAGGTTTTTTTTATTAAAAATTATTTTCTTTCCGGTTTTGGGGTCATTTGTAAAAATGATGCCTTTGTAATGCACGGTTTGTCCGGGTCTATAAATCTTTCGATCCAAAAAATACTGTACACTTAAATGATCTTCATGATAAGAAAGTAAATCATCATCCTCTTCCTTATTAAATGTTTCGTCGTCATAATTCCGTTCATTTCTTTTTGAAGTATAAGCAACGAGGGTATCGGTACCTTTTACAATAACAATTTGGTGATTCTCATTTAAATCCTTGTCTCTTTTCGCCCAACCTTCTTTATTGGTTTCTCCAATCGCTTTGTAACCTAAAGGATTGCTTCCTAAAATGCTGAAGGGCCAAACTTTTGCACCTGTAATCGGCTTACCGCTAGTTCTATCTAAAATGTACAAACGCGAGGTTGCTTGTACAAAAGCCAAGTTACTAACCGTTAGCTTTTGCATAACGGCATCGGATGATGCATCTGTGATTGGTTTATCGCTATAGAAAAAGAAATAATATCCTGGCAGTAGTGGATTTATATCAAACTCAATTTGGTGGTTTTGAAAATCTGAAGGGTCGGGCAAACGTAAACTATCTCTTACCAAGGGATGGATTTCAAAGAGTTCATCGGTATTTAATAGGGTATTTGATTTTATAAAAGTAGCAGCGTCCACTCGCATATATCCCCAATATAGGGTATGAAAATTTTGAAAACTAAGCCTTAACTTAATCTTTTTATCAGGCGATACAACCGATTTTTGACTAACATTAAATTGCGGAGCAATGAGTTCGTTAACGGTTGCTTGTACTTGCTTTTTTAGAAACAAGTATTTATTTAATAAACCCTTATGTTGTTCATAAAGCGCCATTGCATTTACATAACTAAGCCGATATTTTTTATTGGCTGCCATATCCTCTATTTGCCGAATATCAACCCGAGCTTTATACTTTTTGCCGGCATTTACCAAATGATTAAATAACTTAAAAAAACTAAATGTCTGAAGCATTTCAAAAGGAGAATTCAGATAAAAGCGATGCACTGCTTCTATTGCCGAATCGTACTTAATTTGCGCATATTGACGTTCATAAAAAAACTGTCTCGCCATTGCATCAATTAAGGCCGCCTTTCCTGAGTCTTCAAGATTAATTTGTT
>JBJOQA010000172.1:0-4032 GCA_046050225.1 Bacteroidota bacterium
ATCTTTATTATTTAATTCATAACTCAAGGTGTCACCCGGTTTTGGAGGCTGCCCATTCATTGAAACGATGCTAATCTGATTAGGTAAAAATTTAATTGTTAGCTCCGATGAATGTATGGCCGCAGGGTGAATGGGCATCCAAGTACCTAATATTAATTTTTTATTTAAATCTGCTTTGCAGGAAATAAAACCAACATGCAACAGCAAAAGAAGAAATAGAAGAGAATAGTATTTTCTGATCATAATTTATTCAAATTAATAATACTGAGCTATCGAATAAACTTTCATTATTGCAACGCATTATTCTGTTACTGAAATGTTTTCCCCTGCACTATGCGCATTAAATACCGGCGCATACATACAATCAATATTGGCAAATCCAATTCCAAAAGTGCCTGTATGCGTAATAAACATGGGGTATTCTATAGTTTGGGTGCCTTTAGGTAAATAATCAATGAAAAAATTAGCAGCGGCATCTCCCATACTTAAATAATAGCCTAAACCTTTTTGATATTGATACCCACTTAAAATATTACCGGGTTCCATACAAGCTGCTCTTGTGTCTTTTACATGTACATAGCTTAACGAACGATCCGATTGAATCATTAAGCGAACCATAATTTTATCGCCCACTTTAAGATGGTCGTTTGATGAGATTATTTCCCATGTTGCTTTTTCTCCAACCTGCTTTTCTACCAAAATTTGTTTTTGAATTTGTAATGCCCCTCCGGCGGATTGTACATTTTCTAAATCAGTGAAATATTGCCAATAAGCGGCACCATTTCCTATCACTGCATTTGATATAGAATTGCCGGTTGGTTTTTGTTGAATTGTAATGTTGCCTAGATGAGCTTTTGCATCGCGTGTGAACCATGTTTTTTCAAAATAACCCGTGCCCGCCTCGGTTGTCAAGGCGCTATTATCAATTTGTTCATTACCCGCTGTAATGGTTACTTGTGTTGTTTGATGTAAAATTTGGGTAGTTCCCATTAAAAGCGCATAACAGGCTTCGGCGGTAGCACGTGTGTTTTCCCAATGTTGTGTACTTTGTTGTTGTATTAACCAAGTTTGCAATTGCGCAATAATTTTTTGATCGCCCGTAATTTCTTTGAATGCTTCAATCATCAATGCTTGCGATTCAATTGGCGCAACACTGCTGTAATATTGCCCCTCATCCGGTACCCATTCTTTCCAAAACATGCCACGTTCTTCTTCTACAATGGCATTATCTTTTAGTGCGTTTAAAATTTGCCTGGCTGCATTTGTTTCATTATTTCTAAACAAACTTAAAGCCGCCATAGCTTGTTCGGGCTTAGCTAGTTGCAACCCATATTTTTTTAGCTGATTTAAATAATATTGATGCGCTGCTGTATCAGATTTTATCATCGGATATTGCTTAAACAAACTGCGCATGTATAAGAATTGTACCGATGTTGAATAAGGAATGTGATTTTTTATTTCCTTCTTATTTGCAAGTAACTTTTGATGAGATTCCTTTAATTGCTTATCTGCAAATTGTAAAGCCTTTTTAACAACACCTGCTAATGTTGAATTACCCTGCAAATTAATTGCCTTGATTGCAACTAAATGTCCAATACCCGATAAAATATATTGTGTAATATACAAATCATTCGGCCCTCCTTTAAACCATGAAAAGGCACCGTTATCATTTTGTAATTCTTGTAATTTTAATAATAATCTTCCCTGTTCTGCTTGCAATCTTTTCCTATCCATTAAGGTGGCTAATTGTTGCATTTTAGCATCATCATTTTTAGCCGCTAAAAGCCAAGGCGTTTCTTCCAAAAGTATTTGATGAAGTGATTCATTTTTTTCTAGATTATTCAGCGCAGCGGCACTCCCTTTTGATTGCCATTCGTTCATTACTTTTTGAATGCGCGAATCAGACTGAAGTATGCGCGCAGCAATCAAATTAGCAAAATATCGATTGAAGGTTTGCTCTGCACACTCGTATGGAAACTCCATTAAATAGGGCATCGATTGTAATACATTCCAAACCGGATTACTGTTAAATGAAATTGTTACGCGATGCGGCTCAATGGCGTCATTGCCGGCCGATTCCAATAAATGTTTGAAAGTAAATTTTTTCAACTTGCTATCTCGCACAAATAACGGAATTGCTTCTGTAATCAAGGTTTTATTGGTAAGTAAGGGGATCGTTTGTTCTTCTGCATCCGAATAATTACCCGTTGTGGCCATCATTCTAATGGTTAACGCCGATTCAGTAAAGTATGGCACTTCTACCGGAAAGCGCACCACCATGCTTTGTTTGGGCGCTAACGTGAAATATTGATTGGGAAAAACATTTTTAAACCAACCATCCACCGGTTGAAAATTACCGGCATTTAGTAATTGTAAATTAGCTGTGCCGGTTTGCTCACTATCCGTCATGTTCACCACTTTTATCGTTAATTCAAATCGATCTCCTTCTCTTAAAAAACGAGGTACATTAGGTTGTACCATAATAGGTTTTTGCGTAATTAAGGTTCTAATATCCATGCCCGTTGCAAAGGCTTGATTGTGTGCAAGGGTCATCAACTTCCATCGTGTTAGCGATTCGGGTATGGTAAATTGCAGCGATACATTACCACTGCTATCGGTGCGTAATTGTGGTAAAAAGAAAGCAGTTTCTTGTAAATTTTTACGAATGGCCGGTGGTGGCGTAATCCTTAAATTGGGTTTAGATAATTTATAATGAATCGGGCTCGTTCTATCTTCGTCTTTTGCGATTGCCGATGCGCTAAACATATAATTCGCAGTAGTAAAATCTGGTTTAAAATTTAAAGTTTTAAGTTTTGTGTTGCCTACTGAAAGTAAACGAAAGCTTGCACCTTTAGGATTTACATACGCATAATCTAGTGGATTTAACCACCACAGAGCGTTTTCGCCAAAATAGTTTCTTTTTGTATTTAATGGAGCCACACCTATTTGAGGATATTTCTTGCCAAATTCAATAACCGTAGCTTCTTCAAAATTATTTTCATCTTCAGATGCTTCACTACTGAATCCCATGCCTTCCCAATTGGGGATGGAAGAGGCGTTCTTGAATAAGAAAGGTACTTGCCATTCGTGGGGTGTGATTTTATCTAAAGCTGCATCATAAAGGGTTGCCATTATTTCTGCTGTCGCAGGAAGGCCTTGATGATCTTTTACCGAAATACTAAAGGTTGTGGCTTCTCCGGGTGCAAGTTTTTGCTTAAAGCGTGTATAATGAACTGTTAGTTCTTTATCTTTCCAAGGAACGGCGATAGATTCGGATGATTGATAAAAATTATTGTTTTTGACATACCAACAATGCATACCGATGCCGCCTCGATCTGTTGAGTCAATATGCATGTTAAGATTAAATGGATAGTTTTTTACAGACCATATATCTTTTATAATGGGTTTATTTGCGTGTACTTGGGTATGCACAAATAAACTATCAAAACTGCTGCCGAATTGGGCCTGTAAATTTTGCCCTACAACCAAACTATTTTCAACTACTAACCATTGGCCGGTATTGTTTTTTAAAGCAGTAGCAGGATGGTAAAATTGGGTATAAGCAATATTTTGCGTGCTAGTGCCAAAACGATCCACTGCCGATACCGTTATTTTATACCAACCCGGTGTTGCCGCATAAGCTGCAGGCAGGGATATGATGCCTATTTCGTTTGTGCTATCCTGATAGTTAAGTACGGTTTGTTCAATTGGCCAATGTTGGGGTTCGTTTTCATTATTATAAATGTCGTTTGGAAAAAATACCTTGTATTTTGCTTCAGTGAAAATAAACTGATCGGGCTGCTCCCAATACCTTGTTCTAAAAGTAGTTGTCGGATTTTTCAGGGATTGAATTTGAACTTGAACTTTTGTTTTTTCAAAAGTGCCATCCAAGTTGGTGCTTGATATCGCCAATTGTTTTAATTGCGTTAGGTTCACTAAATCGGGTAAGGATACTTGCAGATTTAAAACCTTATGGCCAATTTGAGTGGTTAAGCTTTCTGATCTAGTTTCTCCATTTACATCGGTTACATC
>JBJOQA010000173.1:0-7544 GCA_046050225.1 Bacteroidota bacterium
TTTCTCAAGACATTAATCTTACCAATAATGACATGACGCCAACCACACTTACCATTGGCAGCATCAATGTTTGGAAAGGCATCAATACCAATTGGAATGATGGAATTAATTGGTGTAATAACACGGTACCGGATGCAACAAAAGATGTTTTAATACCCGACCTAGGCGTTGCTGCTAATTATCCGGTGGTTTCATCGGGAAATATTGCATCTACCCTTTCTCTAACTATATCCAATAATGCGCAATTAACTATACAACCCAATGCCACCGGCAATATACAAGGCTTGTTCGTCAACAAGGGTACAATTACCAACAGAGGATTAATAAACTTAACCGGCACTGATTCATATAGCCTACCCGGTAATGGAACAGTTAACTATATGAATAACCTAGAAGTGAATAAATCCGGTGGCGCAACGGTTACCATCAATAAAAAAATGGATCTGATTGGAACCTTAACTCCACGCGCCGGCACCATCGCGATAGATGATACGGTTACCCTTAGATCAACCGTGGACTCCACAGCACGCGTAGCTGAAGTGGGCGGTTCTTTCACCTATCATGGAAACGGTAAATTTATTGTACAACGATATATTCCAGCAAGAAGAGCTTGGCGTTTACTTACTACACCACTAAGCAATACCCAAACAATTTTTAATAGTTGGCAAAACGCCGGCCAATACGGTGCAGGCAATTACAATGTTGGCACATTGATTACCGGCCCTAATGCAAACCCTGCAATAAATGGGTTGGATGTGAGTGCACAAAATCAATCTTCATTAAAAAAATGGGATACTGCCACCCAAAAATTAATTGTTACTGCTAATACCTTAACCGAAAATCCTTCGTCGGCATCGAATCCGTTAGGAGCAAAAAATAATGGTTACTTTATTTTTGTACGAGGTGATAGAAATCCTGCAAATACTAGTTTAGGTAACAGTAATGCCACCACCCTTTCTACCTCGGGCTTTTTGCAAACCGGTGATCAAATATTTAAGGCGTCATCAGCAAGTGGTTCTCCGGCTAATCGTAGATTAACGTTAATTGGTAATCCATATGCCTCTCCTATCGACTTTGGTTTATTAGAAAAAAATAATTTATTAGATCAGTTCTATGTATGGGATCCGCAGGCATTGGATGTGGGGAGATATGTTACCATTTTAAAATCAGGCAGCAGCTATATTGCCGTACCGGATAGAGGCGCAGGTGGCCCTAGCCAATACATTCAATCTGGGCAGGCATTTTTTGTTGAAACCGATGTAAACACGGCCATAGCGCCAACGCTAACTATCCGAGAGGCACATAAGGTGGATCAAAATCAAGTAACTGTTTTTCGTCCGGCCATCATTACAGGAGGCATCCGTATTAATTTATGGAGAAGTTCAACCAACGGTACACCGGTTTTAGCAGATGGAACTTTAGCATTGAGTAATTCAGAATTCGACAATACCATTACTTCTGATGAACCAGCAAAAATGGCCAACATCAACGAAACGATTGGTTTGATGCGCAATAATCAATTATTAGCAGTTGAGAAATTAGCCTTTGGCTTGGGAGATACAATTCATATCAACATCACAAAATTGAGTGCACGTCCTTATCAAATTTCAATTGAACCCAATATTCAATCCGAACCCAATAGTATTTTTATTTTGGAAGACCAATTCACGAATAAAAAATATGCGCTCTCCAATACAAATACTTTTAACCTAGATTTTTTGCCAACCGCCGCAAATGCGGGAAGTTATGCAGCAGATCGTTTTAGGCTACTCAACCAACAAATGGTAGATTTTCAAAGTGCTGCCATTGCAACCAATCATTCAACCAATTCGATTGAATGGACTGTTAGTTCTACTGCATGGATTGACCATTTTACTATAGAAAGATGGAATACAACTTCGCAAATATTTGAAGCTACCGGCGTTACAATTTCGACCGTAGCCACAAATAATCATTTCCTATTTTCAGAAGAGGTTTTAACAACTGGCAATTATATTTATCGAATTAAAGCTGTAGGACTTAATGGCAGCATAGCCTACAGCGAAAAACTTACTACAACCGTTTATGCTGAAAAACAAATGGTAAGTATTATGCCAAACCCGGTAACAACTAGTAACATTCGCATTCGCTGTAATAATTTAATGCCGGGAAAATACGCTATTAACATTATAAACAATGCCGGCCAAAACGTTCAAACATTTAACTTCACACGTACCAACAACCATGCATCCTTTATCAATATTCCACATCATTTAATACCCGGCAATTACACCGTACAAATTATTCAAAATGATGGGTCAAAACCTTTAGCACTTTCATTATTGATTCAATAATTCCACGGTTCAAAATTTAAGAATCGAGCGAAACTCAAAGCGTAAAATTTAAGTTTTTAAAAATAGAAAACCCCTGCAAATGCAGGGGTTTTCGTTATGTTTCAGTTTGTGTGAACGATTAATATCCACCCATGCCACCCATATCAGGAGCACCATGACTATGAGGCGCTTCTTCTTTTGGTTTATCTGCAACAACACATTCAGTTGTTAACAACATACCGGCAATAGAAGCAGCATTTTCTAAGGCTACGCGGCTTACTTTAGTTGGATCAATAACACCAGCTTTGAATAAATTTTCATAATTCTCAGTACGTGCATTGAAACCGAAATCACCTTTACCTTCTTTAATTTTTTGTACCACGATAGAACCGTCGATACCTGCATTAGAAGTTAAAGTACGCATTGGCTCTTCTAAAGCACGACGAACAATTTGCATACCTGTTTGCTCATCAGCAATTTGGCCTCTTACTTTCGCCTCTAAAGATTCGATAGCACGGATGTAAGCAACGCCACCACCCGGTACAATTCCTTCTTCAACAGCAGCACGTGTAGCGTGTAATGCATCATCTACGCGATCTTTCTTTTCTTTCATTTCAACCTCGGTTGCAGCACCCACATAAAGTACCGCTACACCACCGGCTAATTTAGCTAAACGCTCTTGTAATTTTTCTCGATCGTAATCAGAAGTAGTATTTTCAACTTGTGCTTTAATTTGATTTACACGAGCAGTAATATCTACTTTTTTACCTTTACCGCCAACAATCGTTGTATTGTCTTTATCAATAGTTACTGAAGCAGCTTGACCTAAGGTAGCCAATTCAACGCCTTCCAATTTATGACCCAATTCTTCGCTAACAACAGTACCGGCAGTTAAGATCGCAATATCTGTCAACATTTCTTTTCTTCTATCACCAAAACCCGGTGCTTTAACCGCAGCAACTTTAATTGTACCGCGTAATTTGTTAACTACCAAAGTAGCTAATGCTTCACCTTCTAAATCTTCAGAAATGATTAACAAAGGACGACCACTTTGCGCAACTTTTTCTAAGATGTGCAAAATATCTTTCATTGCAGATACTTTCTTGTCGTAAATCAAGATATATGGATTTTGCAATTCTGCTTCCATTTTTTCGCTGTTTGTAACGAAGTATGGAGAAACATATCCTCTGTCGAATTGCATACCTTCTACCACTTCAACAGTAGTATCGGTACCTTTAGCTTCTTCAACAGTGATAACGCCTTCTTTACCCACTTTCAAAAACGCTTCAGCAATTAATTTACCGATAGTTTCATCGTTATTAGCAGAGATGGTAGCAACTTGTTGAATTTTTTTGCTATCGTTACCTACGGTTTGAGATTGAGATTTTAAGTTCTCAACTACCAAGCTAACTGCTTTATCAATCCCTCTTTTCAAATCCATTGGATTTGCACCTGCAGCTACCATTTTCAATCCTTCAGCAATAATGCTTTGCGCCAAAACAGTTGCAGTTGTAGTACCGTCACCTGCAATATCTGCAGTTTTGCTCGCTACTTCTTTTACCATTTGGGCACCCATATTTTCAATAGGATCTTCCAATTCAATTTCTTTAGCTACGGTTACACCATCTTTGGTTACTTGCGGTGCACCAAATTTTTTCTCAATTACCACATTACGACCTTTAGGGCCTAAGGTTACTTTCACGGCGTTAGCCAAAGTATCCACCCCTTTTTTCATCTTATTTCTTGCTTCGATATCGAAGTAGATCATTTTTGCCATAAAAAAATTAATTTTTTAATTGTTGTTCGAATGATTTGATTGATTGTAAGCCAAATAGAAATAGTTGGCCTATGTTATTAATAACCGATTGCTTTAAACAATAGCCAAAATGTCGCTTTCGCGCATAATCAGGTATTCAACACCTTCAATACTAATTTCGGTACCGGCATATTTACCATATAAAACGGTATCGCCTGCTTTTACAGTTACCGGTTCATCTTTTTTACCAGGACCAGCAGCTACTACGGTGCCACGTTGTGGTTTTTCTTTGGCGGTATCCGGAATGATAATGCCTCCTGCTGATTTCTCTTCTGCTGCTGCAGCTTTCACAATCACCCTGTCATGTAATGGGGTAATGCTTAACTTTTTTGCCATAATCAATTTAATTTTAATGTTTTGATATATCTATATCCTTGATTTTGCGGATACCCTCCACCCTCGAATTCTATACCAAATCACCAATTTTGCATTGTTGTCAGTTATTGGCTGCCATAACCAAGTTTTTAACCAACAGACGTGAAATATCGTCAGTTTTTCAAAAACCAAACTGTCATTTTAAACAGCAACCAACTAAATATCAACTTATTAGAAAAAAAGGCCTACCAAGCAGGTAAGCGGAAAGTTTGACCGATTAGCGAAATTGAAGCAGCTACAGCGGATTATTTATGTACCTTTGCCCACTAAAATAGTTGAATAAATGATCAGTAGAAGGAATATACGGGTGAAAGTGATGCAAACTTTGTACACACTGGATAGTTATCAAACGGCACCAACTTCGGCAGAAGCACGCAAATTGTTGTTGAAACAGTTTTCTCAATCTCGTCAACTCTTCATTTACTTGGTTTATTTTATTTGCGAAGTAGCCCGCTATGCGGAAAAGGACGCACTTAAAAAATCTAACAAACATCTACCTAGCGAAAAAGACCTCAATGTAAACACAAAAATTGCGGGCAACGAATTGCTTTGGAAAATTATTGAGGATACCGGCTTCGCCGGATCGGTTGCCGAAATTAAACCGGCTCAAATGATTGATGAAAACTTGGTGAAACAAGTTTACGAGCAGCTTACCGAATCAGAAGAGTACAAAGATTATATCGCCCTATTAGCAAGAGAAAAAAAGAGTGAAAAAGACATTCTGCTTTACATTTTCACGCACTTAATGCTACCCAATGAAGAATTCATCAATCATATCGAAGAATTGTTCATGAATTGGGATGATGATGGAGAGATGATGAATTTATTGATGCAAAACTTCTTGCAAAAACCACATCAATTCAATTTTGTTGAAATGGTGAGTAAAGACAAAATGGAATTTGCCATCTCTCTTTTAGAAACTACTTTGGAGAAAAAAGAAGTTTCAATGGAACTATTAAAACCCAAGTTAAAAAATTGGGATGCAGAACGAATTGCAGCGTTAGATTTAATAATTATTCAAATGGGTATCGTTGAATTTTTATTCTTTGAAACAATCCCTACTAAGGTTACAATCAATGAGTACATTGATTTGGCAAAAGAATATAGTACGCCGCAAAGCGGACAATTTATCAATGGAATTTTAGATAACATTCATAAAGAATTAACTGCAAGCGATAAGATTCAAAAGAAATCTTTTAAAAACAGTACCCTTTAATTATTCAATCTTATTTTGCGAATGCAATTCTCGAATTAAAGATGAAAAAACAATTATTGCTGATAACGCTTATTGGTTGTTCTCTTCTACTATTAAGTTGTGGAGGCAGAAGAAAAAATGCATTGGTAGATGATCAATATGTAATCAATCAGCGCGCTATTAAAGACTCTACAACCGTAGAATTAATTGACAGTGTATATAATTTTGGTTCTCGTAAAGAAGGTGATAAAATTCCTTTCAGCTTTCGATTCAAAAATTCGGGTACCCATCCATTGGTAATTATTGATGCACACGCTAGTTGTGGCTGTACGCGCCCCGAAAAACCTAAAAAACCAATCAGACCCGGAGAAACGGGAGAAATAAAAGTAATTTTTGATAGCAAGGGCAAACCCGGGCATCAAGAAAAACTCATCTTTGTTGACGCAAACGTTAAAAATGGCTTCCCCAATTTGAAATTGGTGGGCGATATTCAAAAAGAAAACTAATTTCACGCAAATTTTAAACAATCCAAATAAACCATGCAACTATTACAAGTTCTTTTGCAAGGCCAGGCCGCAAGCGGCAATTTCTCTTTAATCTTCATGGGTCTGATGATCCTTGTATTCTGGCTTTTCATGATTCGACCACAAGCTAAAAAAGCAAAACAACAAAAAGCATTTATCAATGATTTGAAAAAAGGCGATAAAATTGTAACAATTGCCGGTATTCATGGCGTTGTAAACAAAGTAAATGAAGATAACACCTTGAACTTAGAAGTAAGTCCGGGCAGTTATATCAAAATTGAAAAAAGCGCAGTAAGCATGGAAATGAGTGCTGCCATTAATAAAGCTGCAGTTGACACCAAAGCTTAATTAAAAAGCATAAATAAAAAAGCAACGATTATTCATTATCGTTGCTTTTTTATTTCCTGTACAATCGTACTTTCATAGCATGTTTAAAGTTGGCATCACCGGTGGTATGGGGAGCGGCAAAAGCACCGTAGCACACGTTTTTGAAACGTTAGGCATTCCCGTGTACTATGCAGATGACGCGGCAAAACGCATAATGAATGAACATGAACCCTTGAAGCAACAACTCATCCAGCAATTTGGCGAACAAACCTACGAAAATGGCCAATTAAACCGTGCTTATCTGGCTTCTAAAGTATTTAAGAATGCCGATCAGCTAGCCATACTTAACAATATTATACATCCCGTTACTATTGCCGATGCAAATGCCTGGATGAACAAGCAACAAGCACCTTATTGCCTCAAAGAAGCAGCACTTATTTTTGAAAGCGGCGGACACCAACATTTAGATCAAGTAGTTGGCGTAGCCGCACCTACTGCATTGCGCATCCATCGGGTTATGCAACGTGATCAATTTTCTAGAGAGGAGATTATTCAACGTATGAGCAAACAAATGAGCGAATCCATTAAACTGAAACTCTGCGATTTTGTTGTGATTAACGACGATCAACGTTTAGTTATCCCGCAGGTATTAAAAATTCATGAACAATTATTACAACTTGCTTTAGCTTAATTTTTCTTCAAAAAAAAAAGGGCCGGTTAAAAAACCAGCCCGTAACATTAATAAAAACAAAAGCATCTTTATCTAATCAGTGCAACATTACCTCTGTATTGAAGCACTGCGTTGTTGTCGCAAATAATATCAATGGTATATACATATACATCAGCATTGAGTTTAACGCCTTTGAAAGTACCATCCCAGCCTGCACTTGCATCGTTTGCCAAGAAGCTATTTCTTTCAAAAATCATTTCGCCCCAGCGATTGTAAATTTTCATATTCTTAATTCGATATAAGCCTGTTCCACGTGGGTAAAACT
>JBJOQA010000174.1:0-2940 GCA_046050225.1 Bacteroidota bacterium
ACCAACTTCATCGGCCACTTTACGAATACGGGCATAATCCCAATCGCGACTATAAGCTGAAGCTCCGCAAATAATTAATTTAGGGCGAACGGTACGTGCTTGTTGTTCCAATGCTTCGTAATCCACCAAACCGGTTTCTTTAACTACCCCATAAAAATGGGCTTTGTATAATTTACCGGAGTAGTTTACAGGAGATCCATGGGTTAAATGTCCACCCATACTTAAATCCAATCCTAAAATAGCATCACCGGGCTGTAAAAAGGCAAGTGCTACCGCTGCATTGGCCTGAGCGCCACTATGGGGTTGCACGTTGGCATATTCGCAACCAAAAATTTGTTTTAAGCGATCAATGGCCAGTTGTTCAGTTTGGTCCACAATTTCGCATCCTGCATAATAGCGCCTGCCGGGATAACCTTCTGCGTATTTATTGGTCATCACGCAGCCCGATGCTTGCATAACTTGAAGGGAGGTGAAATTTTCAGAAGCGATCAGCTCAATTCCATGACGCTGACGTTCAAGTTCTTGACGAATAAGGTCAAATACCTGGGTATCTCTTTGCATAGTTGATGGTTGAATGCCCGCAAAGATAAGGCAGCCTCCCTTCAATACCACAGCAATTGTTAGATATTACCCACATTTAACCCAATCAAAGCGCCTAATTTTAAGCAAATGTTATTCATGTACTTTGTACACAAAAAAACACTACTTTCACAGGCCGTTAAGAAACGGACCGTTTATTTGTATACCTAATTAACTGTAATTACAGATTAAACTAACAAGATGAAGGCAATTATCCCGGTAGCCGGAGCAGGCACCAAATTGCGACCACACACTTACACACAACCCAAAGCGCTTATTCCGCTTGCGGGTAAAACTGTATTAAGTATCATCATCGACCAGTTGCACGAAGCAGGCATTCAAGATTTTGTGTTTATAGTGGGCTATCTGGGCGACAAAATTCAAGATTACGTAAAAGCAAAACATCCCGATATTAACTGTCATTTTTTATACCAAAATGAGCGCAACGGCACTGGCCATGCAATTGATTTGGCTAGAGAAATTGTTGGTACGGATGAGGTTTTTATTGTTTTGGGTGATACCATCGCAGAATATAATGTGCAAGAAGTTGTGCAATCGCCTGTATCCATGATTGGCGTAAAAAAAGTAGATGACCCACGCAATTTTGGCGTAGCCGAAATTAATGAAGAGGGCATTATTACTCGTGTAGTAGAAAAACCGGCCATTCCCAAAAGTAATATGGCGATGGTGGGCATTTATAAAATCAAAGAAACACACTTCTTATTTACCTGCATCAAGCGCATCATCGAAAAAGGCGAAACCTCACACGAAGAACTGAGCCTAACGGATGCATTGGAATGCATGATTCAAAAAGGTGCTCAAATCAAATCCTTCAAAGTTTCAAATTGGTTTGATTGCGGCAAAAAAGAAACCCTTTTAGAATCAAACGCTACCCTCCTGAAAAAGTTTGGCAGCAAAATATCGGAAGAACATAAGTTTGAAAACACCATCATTATTCCTCCGGTTAGCATTGGCGATGGTTGCGATATTAAAAATTCGGTAATCGGCCCCAATGTGGCTATTGGCGACCATTCTATTTTAAATTATACCATTGTAAAAGAATCGATTATTGGTTCTTTTACTAAATTATATGATGTGGTATTGGATGATTCATTAATTGGTAGCGACACCAGTATCAAGGGTGAAACCCGCTCTTTAAATATAGGTGACAATACCGATATCGACCTTGGTTAAGATTTATACATCAACTTATTCGCCCTTGTAAAAACCTACAAGGGTATTTTTTTTGGCCGATATCCTACATTTGTGTTTCTATATTTTCAAAAACGAATAGCGTGCAACAATTTAGCAATCGTATAACCCAATTATTTGGCATCAACTTTCCTATTATTCAAGGTGGCATGATTTGGGCTAGTGGCTGGCGTTTAGCCAGTGCCGTTAGTAATGCCGGCGGATTAGGCCTAATTGGCAGCGGAAGTATGTATCCCGATGTTTTACGCGAACATATTCAAAAGTGCAAAGCAGCCACCAATAAGCCTTTTGGTGTAAACGTACCCTTGCTTTATCCAAATATTGAAGAACATATTCAAATCATCATTGAAGAAAAAGTACCCATCGTATTCACCTCTGCCGGCAACCCGGCCACCTATACAGGCAAATTGAAAGCAGCCGGCATCATTGTAGTGCATGTGGTAAGCAGCAGCAAATTTGCTTTAAAGGCACAACAAGCCGGCTGCGATGCCGTAGTAGCCGAAGGCTTTGAAGCGGGTGGCCATAATGGAAGAGAAGAAACCACTACGCTCGTTCTCATTCCAGCCGTTTGCAAACAAATACAAATTCCGGTTATCGCCGCAGGCGGAATTGCCACCGGATCACAAATGTTGGCAACCATGGTTTTAGGAGCCGAAGGCGTTCAAATTGGCAGCCGTTTTATTGCTAGTGCAGAAGCATCCTCTCACGAAGCATTTAAAAATACCATATTGCAAACAGGCGAAGGCGGTACCCAATTAGCCTTAAAAAAGTTAACCCCGGTTCGGTTGATAAAAAATGATTTTTATAAAGAAGTTGAAAAGGCTGAATTAAACGGCGCTTCACCTGAAGAATTGGCCTCCCTATTGGGTAGAGGACGGGCAAAGAAAGGTATGTTTGAAGGCGATTTGGATGCCGGCGAATTAGAGGTAGGGCAGGTTGCCGCACTCATTCAGCAAATTATACCTGCCGGCGAAATCGTTGCAGAAATTTGGCAAGATTTTTCAAAAAAATTAGCCAACCCGTTAAATGCCCCAAATATAGGATAGGCTCGATGCAGTAATAGAAGTTTAGCACAATACGTTAAAATGTTATATTTGCTATAATTGCGATTATCCCATTAAATATCCAATTGCATAATGCTAAATAACC
>JBJOQA010000175.1:0-3627 GCA_046050225.1 Bacteroidota bacterium
CTTTTTGGAATCGAATTGCATCGGATGCGATTGTGGTATTGATAAACCGGCAATCAAAAGATACCCTTTTTACCATGCATGATTTGCAATTGCAACTAACGGGTAAAGCTAAAAATCAAAAGAAAATTGTATTCGACGGGCTCAATGCAACTAGTTCGGTGCGCTATGCAACTGATAGTATTTTAAGAGGACAATCGTTTGATCTAACCAAAGTGAAAGCGGTAAAATCAAGTAAAGAAGTGATTGATTATATCGCCACTGATACCAATGCAATCGGTTTCGTTGGGTTTAGTTGGATTGGTAATCCGGAGGATACCGCACAGGTTAGAATGTTAAAAAAAGTTAAAATGGCTTATGTTGGATGCAATGCTTGTTTAGATACGCCATTCGTAAAACCAACACAGGCGGGCATTGTAAGCAAAAGATACCCCTTGGTGCATGGGATCTTCTACATTCTAAAAGAAAATTATGCCGGACTTGGCTCAGGTTTTGCAAGTTTCATGTTGTATGAGCGCGGACAATTAATTTTTAGACGTGCTTATCTATCACCCAGTAAAATGAATTTCGATGTAAGAAAAGTTAAGATCAACGAAAAACTAAAAAAAGATTAACCCAATTCTTAGAAAATAGGGTCAAAATGTTTTATCATTGTGTAACGTAAATAAACAGATACCACAAAATGAACAAGTGTAAATCAATCGCACTCCTGCTGGCTTCTATCGTTTTCGCAGGAATGTTGAAAGCGCAAACGATTGAGGACGGAAGAAAGTTTTTGTATTATGAAAAATACAAAAGTGCTAAAGAAACCTTCAACAAATTAATTGCTGCCAACCCTAATGATTTAATGGCAATTTATTGGTTAGGACAAACAATGATCACGAATCCGGATGCTACGCCAAAGGATTTGGAAGATGCTAAAGCGTTATATGTACAAGCTTTAGAAAAAAGTTCTAATAATGCTTTGCTGATTGCAGGTATTGGCCATGTAGAATTGCATCAAGGAAAGGCGCAAGACGCTCGCCAACGATTTGAAACGGCGCTTTCATTAAGCCAATCAAAAAATCCGGAGGTTTTAAAAGCGATTGGTGTTGCCAATGCTGATTTTGATTTAAAAAGTGGTGATCCTAATTATGCTATTGATAAATTGAAGTTTGCTACAACACTAAAAGGATTTAAAGATCCTGAGGTTTATTGTGCTTTAGGAGATGCATATCGCATGTTGTTTGATGGCGGTAACGCACAAACTGCTTACGAATCAGCGCTTGCAATTAATCCTAATTATGTTCGCGCTTTATATCGTATTGGTAAAATTTATCAAACGCAAGGACCAACACAAGAAGAATTATACATGCGGTATTATAATGAGGCAATTGCTAAAGATCCTGCCTATGGCCCCGTTTATGAAAATTTGTACAAATTATTCTATTTAACAAATGTTACGGAGTCGGCTAAGTATTTGGATAAGTTTTTAGCGAATACCGACGATGATCCTAAGAATTGTTACTATTTAGCTTCCATGAAATATGCGCAAGGGTTATTTAATGAAGCAATTCGTGAAGCGGATGGTTGTATTAAAGCCAATGCTGAACCTTACCCTAACCTATATGGCGTGAAGGCTTATGCTTATGATCGTTTAGGTGATTCGGTTAATGCAAAAGCAGCTTTTGAATTATATTTTAACAAACAATTGCCGGCTAAAATTGGTCCTACCGATTTGGAAACCTATGCAAAAGTATTGTTGAAGTTCCCTGGAAATGAGGAGTTGGCAGGTACCTACATTTTAAAAGCCGTTGATGTAGATAGCACAGAGTTTGGAAAGGTTAAATTGTTGAATTCGATGGCCGGTGTTTACATGACACAAAAGAAATATAAAGAAGCAGCAGATTGGTATTCAAAAGTAGTGGCTACTAAAAAAGAAGCTCGTAAAACGGATTTATACAATGCTGGCTACAATTATTTCCGTGCTAGTGAATTTAATAGTGCAATTGGAGTTTTTAATCAATACACAACCAAGTTTCCGGATGATGCTTTTGGATTTTATATGCTAGGTAAAGCCAATTGGGCGATAGACACTACTTTAGATTTGGCTTTGGCAAATCCGCATTTCGAAAAAGCAATTACCGTGGGTATGGCCGATAGCGTAAAATATAAAGGTCAATTAATTGGCAGTTACAAATATTTTGTTTTGTACAATGCGGCCAAGAAAAAAGATAATGAAGCGGCACTTGCGTTCTGTGATAGAATCTTATCATTAGATCCAAATGATGCAGAAACTATCAGTAATAAAGGATTATTATCGAAGCCCGCAGCTAGAACGCCTGCTAGGCCGGCAGGGGCTGCAACCAAGCCGGATCCTAAAAAAGGTACTAGATAATTATAGATAAATAAAGAACTATTCAAGATATAATCCCCATTCAACAAAATGGGGATTATTCTTTTTAAAACTATTGTTGTTTATAACAGATGCTGCCTTATTTTTGCGGTATGCAATTTTTTATCCTCCAAGCAAGTAATGTAAATAGTGCTGGAAACTATTTACCGATTGGCATCCAACTGATTTTTGCCGCCGGGCTAATTGCCTCCATCATGGTTTTAACCCATCTTCTGGGACCAAAGCGGGTTTCCGATGAGAAGTTACAAAATTTTGAAAGTGGTATTAAAAATCAAGGGAATGCCCGACAGCCAATGGCTATCAAGTATTTCTTAGTGGCAATCTTATTTGTTTTATTTGATGTGGAAGTAATCTTCTTCTATCCTTATGCTGTGAATTTCAGGGAATTAGGATGGGAAGGATTTACTGCCGTATTAATGTTTGTAGGCTTGTTTGTTGCCGGTTTTATTTACATCATTAAAAAAGGTGCTTTAAACTGGGAAGAATAAAAAAGATAGCCCCCTTATTAGGTAGGGCTTATTTTTTAATATATTATCATTAACCAATCAATATTTTCTGGAACTGCTTAAAAAAGGATTGTTTTGGCGTTTGAACATTGATTCAATTCTGCTGTTATAGCGGTAACCAGTAAAAAGAAAAGAATATGCGTCCGGTACAATTTAATAATACACTGAAAGTGGTGGATGCTCCAGAAAGCTACACCGGTGAAGGTTTTATGGCCACATCCTTTGATAAAGTCATTGGATTGGCACGTAAAAATTCCATCTGGCCCCTGCCTTTTGCAACTTCTTGTTGCGGTATTGAATTTATGGCAACCATGGCTAGTCATTATGATTTAGCGCGTTTCGGCTCCGAAAGAGTAGGATTTTCGCCACGTCAATGTGATTTATTGATGGTGATGGGTACGATTTCTAAAAAAATGGGCCCGGTTTTACGTCAGGTTTACCTGCAAATGGCAGAACCACGTTGGGTTTTGTCGGTAGGTGCTTGCGCTAGCAGTGGGGGTATTTTTGATACCTATTCTGTTTTGCAAGGAATTGACCAAGTGATTCCGGTAGATGTGTATGTGCCGGGTTGTCCGCCCAGACCGGAAGCTATTTTAGACGGGTTCTTAAAAATTCAAGAATTAGTTGGAAATGAAGGTTTGCGTCGTCGTAACAGCGATCAATACAAAGCGCTCATGGAAAGTTACGGTATTCAATAATTTTTTATTCATCGATCCAATTTCGAATAAA
>JBJOQA010000176.1:0-4511 GCA_046050225.1 Bacteroidota bacterium
AATTCACATTGGCCATTGGCTACACAAACCGAACACATATGATTTCTTTCGGCGCAAAACAATTCAACCGAAATGCGTTGGTATCTTTTAATGCGATCGGTATCGGTGCGAATGATCATATTTTCGGCAGCCTTGGTGGTACATGCCGACAAAAGCCGGTTTACGCCCTCAATTTCTACCAAGCATAAGCGGCAAGCGCCGATATCTTTCAAGCCTTTTAAATGACAAAGCGTAAGCATAGGAATATCATTCTCTCGACAAATTTCCAAGATGGTTTTGCCCAGTGCCGCGGCTATTTTTTTTCCATTTATTTCAACGGTTATCGTAACCATAATTCAACTATTTATGCAGTAAGCAATTACTCAACTAATCGGGTTTCGTATTCTTCTCTAAAATGACGTAAGGTGCTAAGCAGTGGATTTGGGGCCGATCCGCCCAGGCCACAAAGACTAGCTTCTTTTACATATACCGCCAATTCTTCTAAGCGGGTTACATCCAAAGCCGTTCCTTTTCCGTCAACAATGCGTTGTAATAAATCGTGCATCATTTTAGTACCTACGCGGCAAGGCACACATTTACCGCAGCTTTCATCCATGCAAAACTCCATGAAGAAGCGGGCTACATCCACCATATCCGATTGATCGTCCATTACAATCAAACCGCCCGAACCCATGATAGAGCCCAAGCTCATCAATGATTCATAATCCATGCCCACATCTAAATGTTGTTCAGGAATACAACCGCCCGAAGGGCCGCCCGTTTGTGCTGCTTTAAACGTACCATCACCCGAAATACCGCCGCCAATATCAAAAACAATTTCGCGTAAGCTGGTGCCCATGGGCACTTCAATCAGGCCCGAATATTTTATTTTTCCTGCTAAGGCAAACACTTTTGTGCCGGCGCTTTTTGCGGTTCCCGTTGCACTAAACCACTCGCCACCTTGCCTGATAATTGGGGCAATATTGGCGTAGGTTTCTACATTATTAATTAAAGTGGGTTTACCCCATAAGCCACATTCGGCGGGGTAAGGCGGGCGCGGACTAGGTGTACCGCGCTTACCTTCAATAGAGGCAATCAAGGCCGTTTCTTCGCCGCATACAAAAGCGCCGGCGCCGATTCGAATATCTACATCAAAAGAAAAATTGCTACCTAAAATTTGTTTGCCTAATAAGCCCAATTTTCTGGCTTGTTTGATGGCCGTTTCAAAACGTTTAATCGCCAAGCGATATTCGCCGCGGATGTAGGCAAAGCCTTTGCTGGCGCCGATAGCATAACCGGCAATGATCATGCCTTCCAAAACACTATGCGGATTTCCTTCCAAAACGCTTCTGTTCATAAATGCGCCGGGGTCGCCTTCATCGCCATTCACTACCACATATTTTTGATCGTTTACGTATTTGTAAACGGTTTCCCATTTCATACCGGTAGGGTAACCGGCTCCACCTCTTCCGCGCAAGCGGCTATGTTTAATTTCGGCAATAACTTCTTCGGGCGATAAGATGGCTAAAGCCTTATCCAATGCCTTGTAACCATCGTGTGCAAGGTACTCTTCAATATCTTCGGGGTTAATTACGCCGCAATCTTTCAAAATAATTTTATGTTGCTTTTTAAAGAACGGATCTTCATTTGCGTTTACAAACGGTTCGGACCGTGTGTCTGCAAACAGCAACATATCTCGCTTGGGTTCACCATCAATAAATTGTGCTTTTACCAAATCTTCAATACTTTCTGCATCTACTTTTTGGTAAATGGTATGATCGGGCAATACTTTCACCAATGGACCCTGATTACACAAGCCCATGCAGCCGGTTAGGTTGGCTTCCACTTCGTCTTGCAAACCCAAGTTGGTGAGCGATTCTTTTAATTTACCCAATACCGCTTCCGAATTGGAGGCCATGCAACTAGTACCGCAACACACGCACACTTTCTTTTTAAAATGATGATGCTTTTCTTTGGCCTTATCGGCGGTTTGCATTAATTCTTGCCTGTTCATAGTATTCCTGTTTTTTCATGAATTTTGGCAACAATGCCATCTGCACTAATTTTTGCTTGCACTTCATCGTCAATAACTACTGCCGGCGCCAATCCGCAGGCTCCGATGCAACGCGCAACTTGTACACCCAGTTTACCATCTTTGCTCACTTCACCGGCTTTGATACCAAACGACTGTTCCACTTTATCTAATAGTTGTTGTGCACCCTTTACATAACAAGCCGTACCGGTGCAAACCAAGCAAGTATGCTCTCCTCTTGATTTTAAAGAGAAAAAATGATAGAAACTAACGGTAGATAATACACGAGAAGGAGGTAGCTTTAATTCTTTGGTGATATACTTTAGCACGGGCATAGGCAAGTAGCCATATGCATTTTGTGCAGTATGCAAAATTTCAATTAAAGCGTCGGGCTTAAAATTTTCTTTTTTGATTTTTGTTGCAATCAGTTTCAGTCGAGGATCGGGCTTGGCCGGTTCGACAATGGTGGGATTTGCTTCCATTGTAATATCAATTCATATGGTGAATGATAGAACAGAAACGAAAAACAAAACCAGGGCTTGCACTCCGGATAAATGCAGTGTTCCGCATCTATTCCATTCGAATTGTAAAACTACAGGTGCAATAAAACCTAAACTATGACAGTTATCAGTTAGTTTACTAAATTAATAGGATATTAAACAGTAAATAAATAATTACACACGTACATATCCTTTTGCTAACTTTTCTTTAATCAACTTATTTTTTTCATCGATGGCCTTTTGATCGGTTTCAAATGTTTTAATATTTACTTGTCCCTTGGTACCGGTTTTGCCATAGCGCACAATCATTTTGGTATCTTGAATGCCTACTTCCCAAAACTTATTGCTGTTTGCTTCGGTAAATTGAAAACGCTCTAAACGCGCATGTTCAAAGCCCGGTAAAATGGGGGCTTCTTTAGGTTGATCAGTTTGTTCTTCAATTACTGCAATTGGTTGTAATAAATCAGTAGAAAGATCGGCTGTTGGCTCGGTTTCGGGCGAAGCAACTTCTTGCATTTTTTTCAAAATGAGTTCAATTACTTTTTCGGGTTGATATAACCAATCTTTTGCAAACACATGCATCATGCGCCAACCAAAGGCACGCAATACAGCAGGGCGCTGAAAATATTGTTCTAATAAATTAGGATTAGCATAATGTACATCATCATCCAATAAAATACCCAAGGCGTAATGTGCATCACTTGCATTTTGCTTTACCGCCAACGAGCATTTGAAATTAGATTGCCCCACTTGCACCGCCACTTCAAAACCACGTTGCGCCAGTTGCGAACGAATACCCTCAATGGCAGCATGTATATTTTTATTTGTGCCTTCGGCGGATTTAGTCACCACCAATCCATCTAAAATAGTGCGCGCCGTTTGCATATTGCCGTTGCTTACACATTCGGCATAATGTAAAAATCTTTTGAAATAGTTGGCGCCTTCATTGTACTCATTGCTAATATGGTGATGTTTGATGCTACTTACAATGGCCATATGTTTTTTAGCTCTACTAAAAATTACATTCAATCGCTTTTCGCCGCCTTTTTTATTAATCGGTCCAAAGTTCATGATCATCTTTTTCTTGCTGTCAAATCCATAACAAACACTCATGATAATGATATCGCGTTCGTCGCCTTGAATATTCTCCAAATTCTTAATAATCAATCCAACAAATTGATCATGCTCGGTTCGGTTATAAGCTTCTTCTAATTGTTGCTCAAATACGGTATCGGTGGCTGCCAAAGTACTTAATGCATCTTCAATGGTTTGTTGTTGCTCTTGACTAAAAGCTACTATACCAATACTATCTTGTGTTTTGTTACGCAACAAACTACGCACCATTTCGGCGATATACGCGGCTTCATGGGCATTGTTGCGTTTTTCGTATACACTATTGGTGAGATGATGATAACTGATGCTGCGATCAAATAAACAGTCTACATATTTTGCAGCTTCATCGGGGGTTTGAATTTCAATAGCCGGTTTTTCGCTGTGGTGGATTGTTTTATCCGGAATGGTTAACAAGTTGGCGCCGTAAAATGCATGGTTGCTATAACTGATTAAGGTTTCGAAATGACTGCGATAATGCCAGCTCAACATGGTGCTGTTTAATTTACGCGTTCCTTGCACCAACAAACTATCCGCATCGGCACTGAGCAATTCTTCTTCCATATCTGCAACTTGGGCTTGCAAATCATCCGGATCTTCGGCTTTAGCCGTAAAAAAATTAGTAGGCGGCATTTGTTTATCATCGCCCACAATAATGGTTTGCGGCGAACGATACAATGCCGGAATGCCTTCTTCTAAGGTAATTTGACTGGCTTCATCAAAAATAACCACATCAAAAAAATTGGTATCTAAAGGTAAACTATCACTCACGCTAAGCGGACTCATCAACCAAACCGGCTTGATATCTTTCAATACATAGCTGCTTTCTTTTGCATTTAACTCGCGAATACTTTTATACCGCATGCTTTTACCAAACTCGTTCTCTAAAA
>JBJOQA010000177.1:0-4897 GCA_046050225.1 Bacteroidota bacterium
ATCCCACAATTTTTAAGCCCGTAAGAAAAGATATTTCTTTGTTTTTGGCCCATTTTGTTTTTACTACACGATGCCCATAATTGGCCAATAAACGTGCGGCATTGGGGCAATTCGTTCGATGAATTTTTAAGCCTTCGCCGGTACTGATAAAACCAAATACATCATCGCCCGGAATGGGTTTACAGCAATTGGCTAATGAGTATTTAAAGTTGTCGCCACTTTCGCCAAAGATGATAAGTTCTGCATCTTTTTTATCCGGTTTATGATGGTGTTCATGGTGTTCTTGTTTCTGCTCTGTTTCAACCTTAACCGGTTTGGGTAAAAATAAGCGATCGCCGGAGGCGGTAAAATCTTTAAGTTCTTTTAAGTCGATTTTTTTAATGGCAATTTCATACAACAAATCAAGCGAAGAGTGTAGCTTATAAAATGATGCTAACTCTTCCAAATTATGTTGGGTGATTACGCCGCCAATGGCATCTAATTTTTTCTGAAGAATATAGCGGCCGTCTTCAGCAACTTTTCTTTTTTCTTCTTTTAAAGTGTCCTTAATTTTTTGCTTGGCCTTGCTGGTAATTACATGATTTAACCATTCTTGTGTGGGCTTTTGCTTGGCGCTGGTGATAATTTCAATTTGGTCGCCACTTCTTAATTTGTGGCCAATGGGCACCAATTTATGATTCACTTTTGCGCCAATACAACGGCTGCCCACCGCAGTATGAACGCTAAACGCGAAGTCGAGGGCGCTCGCACCTACCGGCAACATACGCACATCACCTTTAGGCGTATATACATAAATTTCTTCAGTGAGGAAGGAGGTTTTAAAATCGTGTAAAAAATCAAGTGAATTGGATTCTTGATTGCTCAGCGCTTCGCGAATTTGATGGAACCAAATATCAAAGCGACTTTCGTCGGTAGTACCTTCTTTATATTTCCAGTGTGCGGCTAAACCTTTTTCTGCAATCTCATTCATCCGTTTGGTACGAATTTGTACCTCTACCCATTTACCCATGGGCCCCATTACGGTAGTGTGCAATGCTTCATAACCATTACTCTTAGGATTGCTCAGCCAATCGCGCAAGCGCTCCGGAGAAGGGTTGTATTCATCCGTAATCATGCTGTACACTTTCCAACACTCTTCTTTTTCTTTTTCGTGTGTACTGTCTACAATGATGCGGATGGCAAAAAGATCATAAACTTCTTCAAAGCTTACGCCTTTTTTCTTCATCTTATTCCAAATGGAGTGAATGCTTTTGGGGCGACCTACGATTTCAAAATTGAAACCGGCTTTTTCGAGTTTTTCTTTTAGTGGTCGAATGAAATCATTGATATAACGGGTTCTTTCGCGTTTGGTATCATTTAATTTTTGCGCGATATAACGGTAGGTGTCGGGCTCGAGATATTTCATCGACAAATCTTCCATCTCCGTTTTAATTGCGTATAGTCCCATGCGATGCGCCAACGGAGCATATACATACACGGTTTCGCTTGAAATTTTCAGTTGCTTTTCGCGCTTCATGCTATCCATGGTGCGCATATTGTGCAAGCGATCGGCTAGTTTGATTAAGATTACCCGAGGATCGTCGGTAAGCGTTAATAATATCTTTTTAAAATTCTCCGCCTGTTGCGAAGTATTGGCATCCATTACGGTGCTAATCTTGGTAAGACCGTCTACAATTTTGGTGATTTCGGCGCCAAATTCATTTTTAAGATCGTCGAGGGTAAGGTCGGTATCTTCAACCGTATCATGCAAAAGGGCACAAATGGTACTTCGCACCCCGAGGCCAATTTCTTCCACGCAAATACGTGCAACGGCAATCGGATGAAGAATATAGGGTTCTCCGCTTTTTCGGCGCATGGTTTTATGTGCGTCTACCGACATTTCAAAAGCCGTGCGTAATAATTCTTTATCGCCGGGTTTGAGTTTGGGCTTTAATTCGCGCAATAAACCACGATATTGTCGGAGAATTTCCTTCTTTTCTTCTTCCTCAGTGAGGTTATAAGTGGGTTTGATTCCTGATACTTCCATGCTATTGTTATGTTAACGAATGTACTTTAAAAAATCTTTCCATCCACTTTAAGAAATATAATAACTTGTAAAGAGCAATAAATCAGCTTTTTACAACTATAATCTGACCAAAAACCACTTTTTTTTGAATTCTTTGCCAATTTGCTTCAAAAAAACCTATCGGAAGTAGAAAAAATGCAGGATATCCCTTACCTTTGCACCCCAAAATATTGCAGTTTGATTATGGCTGCGTTATTGGAAAGGCTCTTTATCCGGATGTGGCGAAATTGGCAGACGCACTAGACTTAGGATCTAGCGGAGTAATCCATGTAGGTTCGACCCCTATCATCCGGACTTTTTTTTTCTTGTAAGAGGCCGCTCCATTTAATCTTTTGGGCGGATCAGTTCACCAATCATAAAAAAATTACCATTACAACATGGCTACAGTAGCAAGAGAGAATACCGGTTTGCTCGTTGACAAAATTACCGTTCGTATTTCTAAAGAAGATTACCTACCCACTTTTGATAAAAAACTGAAAGAATATAGTAAAACCATGAACGTTCCCGGATTTAGAAAGGGAATGGTACCGGTTGGCATGGTTAAAAAAATGTACGGTAGCTCTGTATTCACCGATGAGGTGTTGAAAACTGTTGAAAAAGAACTTTATACTTATTTACAAACAGAACAACCCGATATTTTCGCACAGCCAATGGCTTTAGAAGCTGATATGAGTTTCTTAGACATGAACAATCCGGCTGATTATGAATTTGGTTTTGAAATTGGTTTGAAACCCGCTTTTGAAATTGCGCCTTTGAGCAGCGCTAATTTTACTTTACACAAAGTAGAAGTTACCGATGCAATGTTAGAAGACGAGGTAAAGAACATGCAAGTAAAGGCAGGTAAAATGACCGAGCCTGAAACAATTAGCGATGACGAAAATGTGTTGAACATTTTGTTCACCGAAACGGATGCAAACGGAAATGCAGTAGAAGGCGGCGTGGTAAAAGAAAATTCTGTTTTGGTTAAATACTTAACTAATTCTGCGCAAGAAGCTTTTAAAGGCCAAGCCAAAGGATTTGTTACCGTTTTAGAATTAACCGCTGCTTTAGATGGCGAACATTTGAATGCTGTTGCTGCTGACTTAGGTTTAACAGCCGAAACTGCTGCCGGTAAATATTTTCAAATGACGGTTGTTAAAATTGCGCAAGTTGAAAAAGCTGAATTGAATGAAGAATTGTTCAATCAAGCGTTTCCGGGGGCGGCTGTTGCAACAGAAGCTGAATTTAGAGCGAAGTTGAAAGAAGAAATCGAAAAATATTGGTTAAGTCAAAGCCGTAACCAATTGCACGATCAATTGTATCATTATTGGTTAGATCATACACAAATGGAATTTCCTGCTACCTTCTTAAAACGTTGGTTACAAAACGGCGGGGAAAAACCTAAAACTGCAGAAGAGGCAGAAGCTGAATATCCATTATTTAGCAGCCAATTAAAATGGACCTTAATCAGCGATAAGTTGATTAAAGAAAATGCTTTGGAAGTGGGTCAACAAGAAGTGCGCGACGCAATGCGTGAAGAAGTAATGCGCTACTTTGGTGCGATGAGCTTAGGTGATGATACTTCATGGTTAGATAGCTATATCGATCGTATGTTGAAAGACGAAAAACATGTTGAATCAACTTACCGTCGTATTCTTACCGACAAAATGTTTAATTGGGCCGAATCTCAATTTACCCCAACTGAAAAGTTAGTAACACCGGAAGAATTAGCCGGAATGATGCATAATCATCAGCATTAATTAAAAAGAGATCTTTAAATATAGCCGCCGGAACTTATTTCCGGCGGTTTTTTTATAAGCTAAACCCGACTTTTTGTCGCAATTTTTTTTAAGCATAATATTTGGATGTTCAATCCACTATATTTGTTATCCTAAAAATCACGTAAATGGACTTTGGAAAAGAATTTGAGAAATATGCCATTCAGCATCGCGGAATCAATAGCAACACGTTAAACGATTATCAGCGCAAGAATGGGCAACGCCTTGCTGCACAACAAGCTGCAGGGGGTTATGCCGGAAATGTGACCAATTTGACGCCGAACATTATTGAAGAGCGTCCGATGAATATTGCTGTGATGGATGTGTACAGCAGGTTAATGATGGATCGTATCATCTTTATGGGTTATCCGGTTTCTGACGAAGTGGCGAATATCGTTACCGCGCAATTATTGTTTTTAGAAAGTACCGATCGCACCCGCGATATCCAAATGTATATCAACAGTCCGGGTGGTAGCGTTTACGCCGGATTGGGCATGTACGATACGATGCAATTTATTACACCCGATATTGCCACCATTTGTACCGGTATTGCCGCAAGTATGGCCGCCGTATTAATGTGCGCCGGTGCACCGGGTAAAAGAACTGCATTAAGACATAGTCGCATCATGTTGCATCAGCCAAGTGCAGGTGCAGGCGGACAAGCCAGCGATATCGAAATCACGGTAAACGAGGTGAAAAAATTGAAGCGCGAATTATATGATGTAATCGCACATCATACGAACCAGTCGGTAGATAAAGTAGCGGCAGATTGTAGCAGAGATTTTTGGATGACTTCTTATGAAGCCAAAGAATATGGTTTGGTGGATGAAGTTTTAACCGTAAACCCACGCAAGGGTAAAAAAGATTAATCATTACCCGCGTTGCACATTATTCAAAATTTAAAGCATTAAAACTATATGAATACGCATTTTCGCTTTCGTAACGAAGACGAGGAAACTCCAAAAGATCAGCCCGAAGTATCGATGGAAAAGATGATGAGCGGTTGGCAATTTGATAAAAAATTCATCGAGCAAAGAAAAATATTTTTATGGGGCGTGGTAGATGATAAAAGCTG
>JBJOQA010000178.1:0-8148 GCA_046050225.1 Bacteroidota bacterium
TTCTCGCCCACATTATAAGCGGATATAGCGCCATTAAACATGCAACAATGATAAAATTGCGCCACATTGGAACATCACTTACAACACTTATTGTATAACTGCGATTAACGGTTTCAATGCCAAACGAAGGAAAGATATTAAGGTGATAACGTCCTTTTGGCACACGCGAAATGATTAATTCTGTTTCCTTCGAACCTTCTTCCCATGATTCCCCATCGCTAAAGCCATGATAATACTCTACTCCCTTTTCAAAATTTATCTCGGCGCCTGTTTTATCATTCACTAAAGTTATCGCAGCTTCAAACCAACTATTATCAACAGGTGAATACAGCGTTAACTGTAAATTGCCGCTATTGGGTTGTAGTTCAAAACTTGGTGTAATATAGCCTCCGGCTGGAATAGAATCCCCGGGCAAAAACTCCTGTCTATATACTTCGGTTTGGGCATGTTTTGAATGAAAAAACAATTGAATACCAAACATCACAATTAAAATCAACACAGCCACTAACGACAAAATCCGTTGATTTGCATGAAACCGCAATGGTTGTACGGCACCAATTCCATATTGTGCAGGCAAACTACTTTCTTCCACATTAAATCCTTGGGCAATTGTTGCAGGAGAAATATGCGTTCCCCGATACCAACTTAAGTTTGCACCGGTGAATATTTCCGCACTGTACATATTAGGGGGCGAAATGTACTCACGTACTAATCTGTTTTCTCCTAATAGTGGATCTAAAAATTCGCCTTGAGCCCCTACGATATGAAAAGAATAATCAAGAAATAAATGATAGTGATCAAAATCAATTTCCAAACGATCAGTGAAATGAGGCCAAGGAGCGTCTGAAAAGTCTTCCGTCAAAAATATCCAATGACCATTATATTCACTTAACCATGCATACCCGCTTTTCTCGCTGTATAATAAATACTCTAGCCAATAAGTGCTGATAGAACCGGCTTCGTTCTTTTTGGCAACCCCTATAACTTTATAGTCAATTTCATCAATTCGGCCTATTGTTCCAATCGGCAGTATTGGTTTAAATTCTTTTAATTTTTTGGAAGCAACAATTGTTTTTTCCTTTTCTAGTTTATTCCAACTTTGACAACTATTACAAACAAAGTGTCGAGAAAACAGGCTATTTACCAGGTTGTATTGCGCACCACATTTTCCACAAACTTTGGGTTTGGCTACCGTTATAGGATGAGCAGATTCCTTCAACTTTAAATCGGCAATATCCAAGGGTTTTAGCAGATATAATTCCATAAATGCTTTACTCCAAACAGCAACCTCATATTGTTTCTTATGGTTATCTCTAATCCGATATAAGTGAAAAATGGCATCATTGTCTTGCCAAAATAATTCCCCTTCAAAATGCGAATATTCTCCCTTTAGTTTTTCAAACACATGCATATTGCTACCCTTCAGCAATTGAAACATTTCCATCCCAACATCCTTATTGGGAACCAAGGGTAATTGTGAGGCAAAATCAACTGTTTGCGGGATGGCTTCGTACAATTGAGCAGCAGTTTCTACCCAAACAGAAAGAGTGCCATTTTCACTACGAACATGCCATCTAACCTCATTGGCATGATTAAACTCGGTAAATACTGCTCCAATAATTTCAAAATGCTTCCCGTTTAACATCCCTTTTGCGCCTACCCGTAAATGACGGGTAACAATCTTTTCGGGGTGACCTCTAAAATTGATTAAACTTATTGCGTTGAGATTTTCTTCACGCTTTATAACCGCTTTACAAAATGAACATACCAATAAATTGGTATCTGCCCACCCAAAAGTTACCGATTGCCGGCAAGCGGGACAAGATTGTGGTTCATTGGTAAGATGGTACATCTATTAGCGTAGTAAGGTTTGTTGTTGAATAATTTCGGCGTCAAAAAAACGAACCATATTATCAAATAATAAGTGCGCTGTTTGATCATTATTGCGCGAATAATTGCTCAAGTACACATCCATATGCAATCGGCCATGCTCCGGCCAACTGTGAAAAGAAATATGCGACTCACTCAAGCAAACCACACCGGTATATCCCGCAGGAGAAAAATTATGGTACACTTCCCCCAAATTTGTCAAGCTAAAATGCGCTATTTGCTGATCTACAAATTGTTTTATTGCAGCGAACTGCGTTAACAAAGCGATATTATTAGTCTTTAACTCTGCTATGATATGTGTTCCGGGTTGATACATTTGGTAATAATAATAACAAATATAAAGGAATACCCACATGAAAAAACCTGAAAAAAGAATCCGGTAATTAAATCCTTAAAAAACGATTATGCTTGACCCAAATTACACAAGTTTACATTCGCAATCAACCCCAAAAAACAAACCAAGCCCCTACCAAGAAAGCCCTATTTTGGGCAGGTTTAGGTGGATTTTCCAACCTTTCGGTGTATATTTGCTGCCCATTGTAACTTAAATTTCTTGTGCACATTCGCATACTATTTTTGTTTAATGGAATCAACAAAAGCACAATAAAAAGTAAAAGTTGACAAAAATCAACTTATCATCATTAAATCAGAATAAAAAACTATGTATCGTTCCCATACCTGTGGCGAATTAAGATTAACGGATGCCGGCAAAGAAGTTACTTTAGCCGGATGGGTACAAACCGTTAGAAAATTTGGTAGCATCACTTTTGTAGATTTACGCGACCGCTATGGTATCACCCAATTATTATTTTCGGAGCAACTAAATGCGCAATTGGAAGCCAACCCGTTGGGAAGAGAGTTTGTATTGCAAGCAATCGGAAATGTGCAAGAAAGAAGTAACAAAAATGCACAAATTGGAACAGGTGATATTGAAATAGCCATTACCTCCTTTACAATCTTAAATAAATCGGCCGTACCTCCTTTTACCATTCAAGACGATACTGATGGTGGTGATGATTTAAGAATGAAATACCGCTATTTAGATTTGCGCCGTAATGCTGTTAAAAAGAACTTAGAATTACGCTATTCGGTAAACAGAAGCGCCCGCAACTACTTACACGAAAATGGTTTCATGGATATTGAAACGCCTTTCTTGATTAAATCAACACCCGAAGGTGCACGTGATTTTGTGGTGCCAAGCAGAATGAACCCGGGGCAATTTTATGCACTACCACAAAGCCCGCAAACCTTCAAACAATTGTTGATGGTGAGTGGTTACGATCGCTATTATCAGGTGGTAAAATGTTTTAGAGATGAAGATTTACGTGCCGATCGCCAACCGGAGTTTACCCAAATCGACTGCGAAATGTGTTTTGTTGAACAAGAAGACATTTTAAATATGTTTGAAGGTTTGGTAAAGCGTGTATTCAAAGACGTTAAAAATATTGACTACGCCGATGCAGTTGCTCGTATTACTTGGGAGGAAGCCATGTGGCGTTACGGCAACGATAAGCCGGATATTCGTTTTGCCCTTGACCTTTGCAATTTAAAATATCCTGCACATACCTTTCCAAATCGCCCTAACATCAGCGACTTAATTGCCGGTGAATTTGCCGTTTTCAATGATGCAGAAACCGTTATTGCAATAGCAGTTCCGGGCTGCGCCGAATATACTCGTAAACAAACCGACGAATTAACCGAATGGGTGAAACGTCCGCAAATAGGTATGAAAGGTTTGGTATTCATTAAATGCAATGCCGATGGTACTTATAAAAGCAGCGTAGATAAATTTTATACCGAACCGCAATTAAAAGCCATTGCAGATGCAGCTGGTGCAAAAGCAGGTGACTTAGTTTTGATTTTGGCAGGAGCAGAAGAACGCACCAGAAAAGCAACGAGCGAATTGCGCTTAGAAATGGGTAAAAAATTAGGCCTTCGCAAAGCTGATGAATTTAAATTGTTGTGGGTGCTCGACTTCCCCTTATTTGAATATGATGAAGAAGGAAATCGTTGGGTTGCCCGTCACCATCCATTTACCAGTCCGAAGCCAACCCAAATTGCAGACATGATTAATAACAATCCTGTAATTGAAAATGCGGCCGAATACTTGAAACATCCTTATGCCAACATCAAAGCCAATGCCTATGATATGGTTTTAAACGGCAACGAAATTGGGGGTGGAAGTATCCGTATTTATCAACGCGAGTTACAACAAAAAATGTTTGCTGCGTTGGGTATGGACGAAAAGGAGCAACAACATAAATTCGGTTTCTTATTAGGCGCATTCGAATATGGAGCGCCACCACATGGCGGTATTGCATTTGGTTTTGATCGTTTATGTTCAATTTTAGGCGGCAGCGAAAGTATTCGTGATTTCATCGCCTTCCCTAAAAATAATAGCGGAAGAGATGTAATGATTGACGCGCCAAGTGAAATTGACGATAAACAATTTGAAGAATTACAGATTAAATTAAATCTGTCGGAATAAACGAATGGATGAATTGTCCCCGGCTACCTATTACTGTTTTTGACTACCAACCGCAGTGATAGCTACCGGGGATTTTTATGTCATATCCGCAAGTGTTAAATGCAACTTTCGATTGGAGAAATATTGTAACTTTCGTTTAATTATGAAACAAGCACCTGTATTAATTGTATGTTTTTGGGTTTCACTTTTGCTATTTAGCTGTAGCAAAAAAAATGCGCCTACCATGGTGGACACCTTGGAGGCAGCAACAATAACCAATCTTTCTTATGGCAGTGACAATGCCCAAAAACTTGACGTATACCTACCCGCCAATCGCAGTGTAAGTACCACTAAAGTGATGGTATTGATACATGGAGGAGCATGGATTGCCGGTGATAAAAGTGATTTTGCATCCTTTGTAGATTCGCTCAAAAGAAGACTGCCCGAATATGCCATTGTAAACATCAATTATCGCTTATCCTCATTTCCCAATAATCTTTTTCCAACCCAAGAAATGGATGTAAAAGCTGCTATCAGTTTTATCGATAGCAAGAGAGCTGAATGGAAAATTACTAATAAATTGGTTTTAGTTGGCGCTAGCGCGGGTGCCCATTTAAGCCTCTTACATGCGTATAAATATAGTAGTCCGATTGCCATCAAGGCGGTTGTTGATTTTTTTGGCCCAACCAATTTAACCGACATGTATAATAATCCGGGCAGTGTTCCCGCATTTTCGTTGGCACAAATTATTGGGGCTACACCTAGCACCAACCCGAGTATCTATCAACAGTCGAGCCCAAGTACTTTTGTTGGGCCGTCTGTTTGCCCTACAATAATTTTTCAAGGCAGCAATGATCCATTGGTTAATCCTGTACGTCAATCTGAGGCGCTTTACAATCAATTAGTGACAGCATCCGTACCCACCCAATACACGCTATACATTGGCAAAGGGCATGGCGACGATTGGGACAGTGGTACTTATTTTGATGCTTTCAATAAAATTCAGGCATTTTTACAATTACATAATCCATAACTATGTTTTGTGTAAAGTATTTACGCAGCCTTGCGATTTTACTATTCTTTTATTGGAGTTCGCTAGATGCCTTGGCGCAACCCATAGTAAAAGAGGTATTGACAAAAAACAGGCAACAGCTATACAAGAATTTAGTACAAAACAGTATTCAGCGCAATTTACAATTACCGCTAACCGACAGTACCGAAGAAAATTGGATGCGCGCCTTTGATGCGATTTGTTTATTGCGTTATCAATCTCCTTTAACTGATAGTAAGGTGGTTCAAGCATTTGACAGTATTCATTTGCGTACAGAAGATTTTCAGCAAAGCTTGATGCAATTAGCGCATGCAGTGTATCGCAACAGTTGGCAAAAAGAGATACAACAAATATATAACAGTACCCAATACACGAAAATAAAGATTATGGCTGCGGCTTACTTGTGTGCCCTGCAACTAAACGAAGCGCCAAATTTGTATCAACATATTTTATCCAATATTGACACTATCGGCAACGCAGCACTTATTCAAGCCCTGCAATATGCGTCCAAAAAAAAATCACCTTTTTATAGCAACACTCAATTAAAATCCCTGTTGCATCATCCCTTTGAAAATATTAAAGGGCCGATTGTTTTTAGCCTTCAACGCAGCAATCGCAATTATCCCGGCATAGTAATCGTACGTGATACCAGTGGCCAGTTTATTAAAAATGAAAACGGGCAATACTTTAGTGTGCCGCAACTTGCACAAAGCATGTACAATTTGCCTTTCTTTCTAACTTATGGCAATACCCCTCAAGGCATATTTAGAATGCATGGAAGCGCCGTAAGCAGAACGTTATTTATTGGCCCCACACCAAACCTGCAATTAACGCTTCCTAAGGAAACTTCAATAGCACATTTTTTAAACGATAGTACCATTAAAGATAGCGTTTGGACCATCTCTTACTATCAACAACTGCTTCCACCTTCTTGGAAAAACACATCGGCCTTGAATGAAACCTTTTATGCCGGCATGATTGGAAGAAGTGAAATTATTGCACATGGTTCAACTGTAAATCCAAGCTATTATCAGCGTGAGGCTTGTTATCCCATCACCCCATCCTTAGGTTGCTTAAGTACCAAAGAAATTTGGAACGAAGAAACGGGCCATGTTGCAGAAAGCGATCAACAACTACTGATGAATGCCATCAATAAAGCCGGAGGAACTAATGGTTACTTAATTGTGCTTGACCTCAACGACCTTCCGCAAGCGGTTCAACTAGGTGAAATATTACATTTACTGCATTCAGATTAAAGGATAAAATTGCTTTGAAACTTTACAACAATTCTAGCGGTTGATTGTTACTTTTATTCAACTGCAATCATGGAATCTATATTCAACAAACACATTTTAATTACCGGTGCAACCGGTGGAATTGGCAGTCAGTTAGCTAGCTTATTGGCAGCCAGTGGCGCACAATTATTTATCTCTGGAAGAAATACAGAAAAGCTGCAAACCTTAGCCATACAATTAGGTTTAAGTGAAGACCGATATTTTGCAGGTGATCTTACACAAACAGATCAGGTTCAAGCCTTACAGCAGCAATATTTTAAGGTTTTTCCTAAAATTGATATTTTGATTAATGCCGCAGGCATTGGCATGATTAAACCATTTGAACAATTATCTGAAGCAGATTTTTTACAAACCTTACACAGTAATTTATATAGCCCGTTTTTAATCCTACAAAGTTTTTTACCCGCGATGAAGGAAGCCAAAAAAGGTTTGATCATTCACATCCCCGGAATTTTAGGAAAAGTACCGATGGCCGGCGCAGCATCTTATTGTGCTAGTAAATATGGCTTAGTTGGCATGCTGCAAAGTATCAGAGAAGAATTAAAAAGAACTGAAATTAGAATTACGCAAGTTTACCTAGGCGGATCGGATACTGACTTTTGGAACAATATCGACTTAAGGGTACAACGCGAAAAGATGATACAAGCAAAAGAAGCAGCCAAAGCTATTTGGTTTTTATGCCAACAGCCAACTAGCGGCGTAGTAAACGAAATGGTTTTGCAACCCTTCAATCATCAGGCCATTTAAAAAACTGTTCTGCAACATCGTAAGGGTATGATTAATTATACCTGAACTATTTTGAAAATTTCGCATGCTTAAGATTGTTCTAATATTAAGCTTCTAAGCTTATTCATGGAGGCCAAAGATTTGCAATCGCCACAATTCTTTATAAGTTAAACTTCCTTTATTAAAAGATGGAATTCTAATGAAATAATCTTCTTTACTGATTTACAAGATTTACTTTAAGTTGACGCAAGTATATTCTTTCTTCATTTTTGTTTAAATTGAAATGATAAGAAGGGTTAAGAAAAACCAAGAGCGAATCTTGCAAGTTCTTTGTTAAAAAACAGGTCCAAGTTAATTGCTATTGTTTGTGCCAAAACAGCCGCTGCCTGCCTTTTACATCGCAAGCAAAACTTAGCATAATCGGGTATTTAATAAACAACTATATCGTTGCTTTCACATTGAACACATTGAAGTTCAATTAAATTACTTGGCATTTTTTTGACAAAAAAAATCGTTGCAGCTATTCGTAATATTCCGTTAATAGTTGATTGAAAGGCTGCAATTTACTTTCTTACAATCCGCTTAGCAATTAACCGCGCTATACTAAAGTTCTATTATTGAAGAAAACGTGCAGCAGTAACTTCAGGAACTACGATAACAAAATCATAGCCGTTAATCACACGGGTTAGCTCCGCCTCATTTATTACTATTTTATTGGC
>JBJOQA010000179.1:0-9077 GCA_046050225.1 Bacteroidota bacterium
CGGCCACCCAGTTTATGATGTTTACGGTGTATGAAAATAATGATCAAGTATTTGAGGCGCTAAAAGCCGGTGCCAACGGGTATTTGCTCAAAAAAACACCGCCACAGCAAATTATTGAAGGGATTAAAGAATTATACCAAGGCGGCTCGCCCATGAGTGCGGCTATTGCACGTAAATTAGTGACACTTTTAGTTGACCAACCTCCTACCCGCTCAAATGATGAAGCTGCCGTGCTATCCCCTCGCGAAAAAGAAGTGCTAGAATTAGTTGCAAAAGGTTTGCTGTATAAAGAAATTGCCGATCAATTAGGCATCAGTTTTCATACCGTTCGCCAACACATTGGCAAGATTTACGAAAAATTACATGTTCAAAATAAAACGGAAGCCATAAACAAAGTGTATGGCAGCAGGGTTTAATAATTCCGGTTATCCGCTTTCCCAATGTTTTACTCAAACATTTCGGTGCAATTTTTTTAGTGGAGTTTCATCGAAAATAAAATCTACAGTTGTATTTGTAGTGAAAACATATATCATGAAAAAAGCAATTCGGTTATTTTGTGTTGGTTGTTATTTCAGTCTTTCTGCCTTAGCCCAAAACGTTGGTATTGGAACAACCTCACCAACAGAATCGTTGGATGTTACCGGAAATATAAATGTTACCGGAACCATTAAAGCTAACGGCGTGGATGGAACCGCCAATCAAGTATTAATGAAGAGTAGCAATGGCGCACTTGAGTGGGGTAATTTGAGTGAATACAAAAATTTTAAATTATTTGAATTCACTTTTGTTGGCGCCACCCAAAGTTTTACTATCCCCGCCGGGGTTACCAAAATAGCAGTGGAGATTTGGGGAGCCGGTGGTGGCGGAAGCCAAAGCGGCGGTGGTGGAGCAGGCGGCTATGCGCTTGGTATTTTTGAAGTGGCTGCAGGCGGAAACGCTTCAATTATAGTGGGTGCATCAGGTGCAGGCGCTACAGGAACCGGTTCGGCCAGTAACGGCGGAGAGTCGCGATTCACCTATAATTCAAGTGTTTTGGGCGTTAACGGAGGCGATGGCGCATCGGCTAATTTTATTGGCTCGGGTGGGTCCCTATCAACCTACAGCAGCAATATTCAGTTTTTATATTTTGCAGGAGGTTCCGGCAAAAAAAATGTAGACAGTTATCAACAGGCTTCCGCAACAGATTTTTATTTAATAACCAAATACGGAAATGGCGGAACGGCCTATGGTATGCCGTCCATTGGTGGAGAAGGCGGTACTTATATTTCCAATACGAGTAATGGTTTTACCATTAAAGAAGTATTTGGCAGTCAAGGTTATGGTATTGGCGAAGGCGGCGGAGGAGGTAAATCTTATGGCTATCCGGGCGCATTTGGACGGGTTATTGTTAGATGGTAAATATTTTTAAGGGTTACCCGGCCAAGATAACCTTGAGCAACTTCAGTGGCGTCGCACGCTTGTACCTTGGTGCATAAATAATCAACATTAACACGTTGCATATAACTTTAATTTATTAAGCTGTGATCATTAAAAGTTTAAACATTATTTAATATCATAAGAACAAAAGCTTATCCTACATATGAGGGATTGTTTACCCTGATTTTTGAAAGTAATTTTACGGTTAATGGAAGCCTTATACAGACTGGTTTACAGCCAAAAATTACTTTGCATGAAAAAGCTACTCCTTCTTATACATTTATTGATTGGATTGACCATTACCATACAAGCGCAAATAGGATTAGGATTAACCGTACCCCATCCCAATGCTTATTTTGAAGTAAATAGCATCAACAAAGGTGTTTTATTACCCCGCATGACAAGTATTGAAAGAATTGCTATCAATCCCAATGCTACAGCATTGGGATTATTAGTTTATGATACCGATAGCAGCAGTTATATGTTTTGGAATGGTTTGGCATGGCGTAAATTTTCAAGCACTATAGAAAATGATATTTGGAAACGTAGTGGCAATCATATTTACAATGGCAATACCGGTAGAGTTGGAATAGGTACCAATACTCCCCAAGCTCGATTTCATGTTGCCGATAGTGCGGTGTTGTTTGCCAGTGTAGCACCGCTAAATAATATGAGCCCGGAAGCGCCGCCCGTTTCAGGAGCCGGAGCACGTATGATGTGGTATCCGCAAAAAGCAGCGTTTCGCGCCGGTATGGTCGACAATGGCTTACTAGCTTATGGTTTTGCTGATCCATTGATACCGCTAACCATTTGGGATCGTGATAGCATCGGACAATTCAGTTTTGCAGCTGGTTATAATACCAAGGCAAAAGGCGGTGCCTCTGTTGCGTTAGGGGGACATACAGAGGCTACCGGCTTTAATAGTTTTGCTGCAGGGGCCATGACTATTGCAGCCGGTAACGGTTCCTTTGCCATGGGAATTTCAAATCAAACGATCGGAAATTTTTCCATGGCATTTGGTGCGCATAACCAAATAGCAGGTGAACATAGCGGCGCAACAGGGTTTGGTAATACAGTTATTGGCAACTACGCCATTACGGGAGGAAGCAGTAACTCCGTTAGTGGCAACTATTCCATAGCGCATGGCAGTGTTAATCAGGTAAGTGGCGAGCATTCAGCTGCCTTTGGAGGGGGTAATTTTGCAACTGCCCCTTATACTTTTGTTTCCGGCAATTCCTCACAAGCAACATCCTTGGGGGCAATTGCGATGGGCTATAATGCAAAGGCAACTTCCCAATATAGTTTTTCAACCGGTTACCAAAACAATGCTTTTGGAGCTTATTCAATAGCCATGGGCAGCAATTCAACCGCACAAGGAAATAACTCTATTGCTATTGGCACAAGTAATTTTATTTCAGGAAACAGTTCAGGGGGAATTGGTTATTTAAATAACGTAACCAATATGGAAGCTTTTGCTATAGGAACCAGAAATGAGGTGAGTGGCCTTGGCGCAACAGCAATGGGCTATCAAAATAATGTAACCGGCGTATACGCAACTGGGTTAGGCTATATGAATACGGCATCAGGTATGTATGGCACAACCGTCGGTTTTCAGAATACAGCCAGCCACAGCTTTAGCTTTGCAGGAGGAAGTAATTCCTTTGCGCAAGGCATGAGCAGTTTTGCCTTTGGCGAGGGGGTTTATTCAATCCAAGATCATAGTTTTAGTATTGGCAAGTATAACGACAGAACTGAAATGTTTCTACCACCTATCAGTGTTGATCAACAAAAATTATTTCAAATTGGAAATGGAACCGGTGATTTTTCAAGAAGCAATGCTTTAACGGTATTAAAAAATAGTTACACCGGAATTGGTATAGTAAAGCCACTGGCACATTTGCATCTAATGGGACAAAATGGCGATGAAAGCAGAATTTATTTTCAAAACAATAGCAGCAGTAGTCCTATTTCCGGGATATACTTAAAACATCCTAATGAATTTCGCTTCTTTACGCCTAATGATCACTCCTTTAATTTAGGAGTTGGGGATTATAATGGTTTTCATAGTTCACGCTTATTTATTCAAGGCAATACCGGCCGCATAGGTATCAGTACCTCCGACCCGGAAGCATCTTTGGATTTACGCGGAATGTACGCAGAACCTCAATCGGTGTTGTTTGGAAAAGATGATGGAAATAATGCATTTGGTATTGGTTTAGCCTATTTGCCAAGTAGAAGAACCCAGGTATTTCACACACCTGTTTCGGCTGATATCAGCTTTGGATACGGCAATGCAGCTAATTTTTATCCTACCATGTATATTCATAATGGCATGCAAAATGTTGGAATTGGTACCACCCTACCTACTGAAAAATTACATATTGTTGGCAATTTAAGATTACAAACCGGTTCAGAAGCGGCAGGAAAAGTACTTACTTCCGATGCAAATGGCGTAGCCACCTGGCAGGATGGCCCGGGTAGTTATTGGGCAAAAAATGGAAACAATATTTACAATACCAATACCGGAAAACGAGTAGGTATCGGCACTTCATCACCACTTGCAACGTTGCATGTAGCCGACAGTAGTGTATTATTTTCCTCAAATTTTTATCCAAGTTCGAACACTACGATTGACCCGCCTGTAGTTGATTTCGGTACCATGTTTTTGTGGTATGCACCAAAAGCAGCTTTCCGAATAGGCGAACATTTGGGAAGCACGATGCATCGCGATAGCATTGGCATTTACTCCATGTCGGTAGGTTATAATAACGTGGCAAGAAGCACGCATTCCATTGTTTTCGGTGCCAGTTCTTCTGCCGCTGAACTGAGTTTGGCAAGTGGGTTCAATGTTCATGCCGAAGGTTATGGTTCATTGGCATTTGGTCAAAACAATCAAAGTAATGGCCTGCACTCATTCACATTGGGTTTAAATAATGGCGTATTCGGCGCTCATTCCACCGCAATCGGATCTGGTAATATGGTCATGGGAAATTACAATGCCGTATTTGGGAAAAACCATAACATCTACAATAACTATGGGGCCATATTTGGCGAAAGTAACCAGGTTGGCGACTATTCCCTCGCCTCCGGAAAATCAAATATTGTTGCTACGAATTTTTCATTTACCAGTGGCGAAGACAATTACAATGTAGGGTCATACTCAGGGTCGCTCGGCTTTCATAATGAAACGCACGGAAATTATAGCTTTAGCGGAGGACTCTATAGTAAATCTTATGGATATCATTCTTTAGCTTTTGGTAACGCTGTAATTGCCCGTGCCCAAGGTGGTGTGGCATTCGGCCAGTTTAATGATAATTTTGATAACGCTACCCTACCCAATACACCGAATGTAACCGATCGAATTTTCCAAATCGGAATTGGATTGAATGATTTTAGCAGATACAACGCCATGACGGTTTTAAGAAGCGGCAACGTGGGAATCGGGAAAACCAATCCAACTGCACTGCTCGATGTAAATGGTACCGGTTCATTTTCCGGTAATTTAAGCACTTCACAAAGCCTTGATGTTACAGCAAATTTAACGGTAGGCGGATATACCTCCATTACCGGTGAGTTGGGGCAGTCGGGTAAAGCATCCTTTTATAAACCGGTTCAAATACATGACACATTATCCCTCAATACTTTTCAATTGCTTCCGGCAACGAGCTTTTCACCGGGCATGGTGCTTACTACCGACTTAAATGGGATGGGCACCTGGCAATGGTCTCCATCCCCGCACTGGATTCTGAATGGCAACGATTTGTATAATGAAAACAGCGGAAATGTGGGATTAGGCGTAACATTTCCAACGGAGAAATTAACTGTGGCAGGCAATATCCTGCTCAGTGGAAATATCCAAATGATGGGAGGTGCAGTTGGTGCAGGAAAAGTACTTACTTCCGATGCCTTTGGTGTGGGCACTTGGCAAACACCTTCCTCCGGACTTTGGGCAGCCAACGGCACCAATATTTACAACACCAATACCAACAATGTAGGCATCGGCACTGCTACGCCTGCATTTAAATTAGATTTGGCCAATGGAACCATTGGCTACGGTAACAGCAATTCGAGAACAGAAACCCGCGACAATGCGGGATTACAAGGAACCTCCGCACAATCAGGCTTTTTTGAAACTTCTAACCCTGTACAATATCCCGCTGGTGCTACAAGCTGGTGGCATTTGATTGATACCAGGCATAGCAATAACTCAAACAATTATGCGATGCAAATTGCTGGTAGTTTCTTTGACCAAGAAATTTGGTTCAGAAAAACTAATAATAATGCAGGTCAATCATGGACAAAATTTATTACCACCTCCAATTTAAACACTAGCAGTTGGACATTGCTTGGCAACTCAGGTACCAATGCAACTACTAATTTTATTGGTACAACCGATGCAGTAGATTTGGTAATTCGAACTAGTAATGCAGAACGTATGCGAATCAGCGCAGCCGGTAACATAGGTATTAATCAGTCTGCCCCTGCATTTCCATTAAACTTTGCCAATGCATTAGGAGATAAAATTTCATTGTGGGGAAGTACGGCAGGCGCAGCACATTATGGATTCGGCATTCAAAGTGGATTACTACAAATCCATACAGATGGAATTGCTTCAAATATCGTATTTGGTGCAGGATCTTCGGCAAGTTTTACGGAGCGCATGCGCATAATCAATTCAGGTAGTGATGGCATGATTTTAAATGGAAGATTGCATTTAAAAAATGGTACTTCTCCTATAGATATTAACAATGGTGGCGGCATTTGGTTATATAAAGCTGATAATAGTGCATCATTAGGATTTATGGGAACCCAAAACAACCAAAACATTGGCTTTTATGGCGGTCCGTTAGGTTGGGGATTTACCTATGATGCGATTAACAGCCGTGTAGGCGTGGGAACCAATTCGCCTGCCAAACCAATGGAAATAGTTGGAACCGGAGCCACACCGGTAACGCTAGTAATAGGAAATAGAAGCGGATTTGGATCGGCACAAATGGAATTTGTGAGCGATTATGGATTGGGTAGCCAGTGGCGCCCCGGCTATATCAAAAGTAATGATATAGGCAACTTCACCGGTTCGCTGGAGTTTTACACCAACGGAAGCACTAGTTCCAATTTATATGGCACGGTAAAAGGATTTGAAGTGCGTAACGGCGCAGCCTTAACTGCTACAGGTGCAGTAGGTTCGTTTAGTGATGCACGCATCAAACATGATATATCTAATTTTGAAGATGGTCTTAATATTATCCGCCAAATCAACCCCATCAAGTTCTATTATAATGTCGATGCACCATTTCCGGTTACGCAACAACAAATTGGTATCATCGCACAAGAACTTGAAAAAGTGGCACCTTATATGGTTGAAAAAAATAAGGAAAAAGGCTATGAAGATTTACGCAGCGTAAATCCGCAAGCATTTACTTATTTACTCATCAATGCCGTAAAAGAACAACAAAACAAAATCGATCATCTCGAAGAGGAATTGAAAACATTGCAAATGCAGATGAAACAAATTTTAAGCAAACAACAATAATTCATAAGCAAACACCGCATGAAAAAGTTGTTCATCATAATATTGGTATGCCTTCCATTTGTGAGTAATGGGCAATTCTCCATTGCTGCTAATGACTCTGTTTCGGTAATGCCCGGCACCATTTTTACTTTACAAGAGAACTTAGTAAATGATGGAAAAATTTACAATGGCGGCACCCTGTTGTTGAATGGTACCAATACACAAAACCTTTACGGAACCGGGTCTATCGGTGACTTAACAATCGACAATCAAACGATTTTACAAAATCACCTAAACATTACCCATCAATTAAATATCAATGCCGGCAAAAAATTAGCCCTCAATAATTTTGATTTACTGGTAACAGGCGACCTTACCACCGGCGGACAAATAACAACCACTCCCAATTCATCTATTTGGTTGAGCGGAGATAATGCTACACGAAATTTACTATTCGACCCTACTACTGCAAGTACAACCAACGCATTAAAAACCATCAGCATCAGCGGTAACAATAGTACCACGCAAATACAAAATAAATTGTTCGTGTACGAATCCATGTTACCCAATTCGGGAACGGTAAATTTATCAGAAGAAGTGATTCTCCGATCTAATGCTACTACCACTGCAAGAGTTGGTATTGTTGGTGCTTCCATTAATTATAGCGGCCTTGGCAAATTTGTGGTAGAACGATATATTCCCGGTAGACGTGCTTGGCGATTATTGACCACACCCCTCACGCCGGCTAGTGCCGTTAAAATAAGTGATGCCTGGCAAGATGGCGCACCACGTGTTACCAACGTGAATGATATCAACAGCACCAACAATCCTAACCCCGGCTATGGAACGCATATTACTTTTGGAACACCGGCAACCAATGGCTACGACCAAGGAATCAACGGCAATACATCCATCAGATATTTAAACAGTACCGGCTGGAATGGTGTGCCTACCGCAACCAATAATGGTGCAGTTTTTAATAGTGGCCTCATTACCGATCAACCCGGCTACATGCTGTTTGTGCGTGGCGATAGAAGTACACCCCTATGGTTAGCAACAAGCGCCGTAACCACCCCAACAGTTTTACGACCTAAAGGAAAAATCAATACCGGTACACTCAATCTTTCTCTTAGCAGCGCATTCAACAATGGTGGCGGCAATATTTTCAGAGTGGTGAATAACCCTTATCCCTCTCCTATCAATTTTCATCAAATTGCTACCAATCCGGTTAATGCAGCCAATGGCATAGTTGATGCCTTTTACTTATGGGATCCCACCATTACCGGCAATAATGGCGTAGGCGGTTTTGTAGGATTAAGCTACAATGCAACAGCTAGCGCCATTGCAGGGCAACCCGTATATGATCGTTCTACTATAAGTGCAATCGACAATACCGGAAATATCCAATCTAGCTCTGCATTTGTAATCAATTATGGAGGTTCCGCAACCAGTATTCGTATTGAAGAAAACAACAAAACAGCCGGCGTCAATCCATCACAATTTCGACCTGCACAACAATTATCAATACAACTGCTAGCTATCAATCAGGATGGCACTATATCACTCAATGATGGCGTTTTATGTAATATAGACGATAATGAAGTAAGTGAGGTTAACAATCAAGATTTAATCAAACTTAGCAACTTTGCTGAAAATATCGCCATTCAACAAAAAGGCCAATTGCTCTGTATTGAAAAACGCGCGCCTTTGCAGCCGGAAGACACCATCCAACTGTATTTGTCGAAAATGAAAGTAAAGTACTATCAATTGCAATTAACATTCAATAACCTAAACTTTCCGCAAGGTTCGGCCGCATTTTTAAAAGATAATTATCTCCATCAATTAGAGCTTTTATCGAATAACGATAGCAACCGCTACACCTTCAATATTATTAATGCTCCGGCATCTTACGATAGTAATCGCCTCTCCATTATATTCAAACGTGTTAATAAAATAGAAGCGTTTAGCGGACAATGGTTCCAAGGAATAAGCAATTTACAATGGCAGCTCGGCGAACCTTTAAATATCCAACAATTTATCATCGAACGATCAAGAGATACGTTACAATTTGAAGAAATTGGCCAAACCAATTCACAGTCAAAACAATTTGCCGATCCACTCACGGAGGAAGGCGTTTGGTATTATCGAA
>JBJOQA010000180.1:0-4167 GCA_046050225.1 Bacteroidota bacterium
TATGGGGTCAGGATGATTATTTTTATGGCAGGAGTTTAGATGTATTTGTATCGCGGTTGCGTAAATTCCTGGCGGCAGAACCGGCTATTAAAATTGAAACCATTCATGGTATTGGTTTTAAGATGCATTTAAGTCTGTAGCTTAAATTTGGCGTTCATATTTCTTTATAAAAAAATAAGCGGGCGAAAAATTGATTATATGATTTTTAATTTTTCGCTCGCTTGTTTTATTGATATTGCGCACAGGTAAGTTCAACGATTTTTTCCAGGTATTGCCGGTCTGTTTCATCAAAACTACTATAGGCTTCACTATCTACATCTAAAACGCCGATTACCTGTTGGTTAACAAAAAGAGGAACCACAATTTCTGATTTAGACTTGCTGCTGCAAGCGATATGACCGGGAAACTGATCAACATCGTCTACCAATATTGTTTTTTCTTGCTGCCAAGCTGTGCCGCAAACCCCTTTACCTTTTCGGATACGGGTACAAGCAACCGGCCCTTGAAATGGTCCTAAAACCAATTCCTCACTATTTTCCTTCACCAAATAAAACCCTACCCACAACCAGCCAAATTGTTCTTTAAGCGCAGCACACACATTGGCTAAATTGGCAATCCAATCGGGTTCGCCAGTAATTAATCCTTCAATTTGCGGAATTAATTGTTGGTATTGTTCAGATTTACTTCCTTCAATGATGTGAAGATCTTCTGCCATATTCAATTGCTTATTTAAAAATATTTTCAAGAAATGCCTTCATATCATTCCAGCTGTTTTTATCGGCCTCGGCATTGTAGGCAATGGGGATATTGAATTTTTTTCCTTTTTCGGTTGCTTCGGGATTGCTGAATGCGTGCGTTGCATCGGGGTAAGATTTGAAAGTATAATTCACTTTTACCGAATCTAAATTGGCTTTAAATCCGGTTAATTCTGCATCGCTGATAAATTTATCGGCTGCTCCATGGCAAACCAAAATCTTTGCTTTCGTGGTACCTGTAGTTGCAGGAACTCCGGCTAATCCGCCATGAAAACTAACAACGCCTTTTAAATTCATACCCAATTTAGCTGCATTTAATACCATGCTTCCACCAAAACAATAACCAATAGCAGCAATATTTTTAGCATCGGTTTGCGGATAGGTTTTAATTTTATTCAAAGCCGCTTCCACTCTGCTATAAGCTAATTTGGGGTCTTTATAAAATGGGGTTGCTAAGGCGCCGGCTTCTTGCGGCGTATTACCTTGTTTGGCATCGCCGTACATGTCTACCGCTATGGCGATATAACCTAAGGCAGCTAGCATATCTGCACGTTTACGGGCGTAATCATTAATCCCCCACCATTCGTGAATGACTAAAACTGCCGGGCGTGCACCTTTAATTTTTCCATCATAAGCAACATATCCTTTTAATGCAGTGCCACTTGCATCAGAATAGGTAACTTCTTCACCTACAATTGATGTGGTTTGTGCTTTTAGGTTAGTGGCGAGTGATAAAAAAAACACAGCCATACAAATTGATAAAATTTGTTTCATGGTTTACTTTTTATTAAATGGTTGGAAAATAATACGGTTGCAAAGGTAATTACAAATTTGTGGCTTGAAGTACATCATTTTCGTGTTAATTTGTATGCTATATCATTATGAGAAAGAGATTACAAATACTGGCGTTGATTTGTTTATTGACAATACAACTTCAAGCGCAAAAAATACCGGCCGAAAATGCCACTCGTTGGGTGGATAGCGTTTTTAAAAGTCTATCACCCGATGAGCGTATTGCGCAGTTAATGATTGTACGCCTATCGGCCTATGACTTTAAAAGCAAAACCCCCATTTATTACGATAGCTTGGTTTCGGCATTGGTGAAACAGTATAATGTAGGCGGACTTTGTGTTTTTCAAGGCAACCCGGTAAAATTGGGTGAAATAATTAACGATTTGCAAGCGGCTGCTAAAACTCCCTTGATGGTTACCATAGATGCAGAATGGGGTGTGGGTATGCGCTTGTTTGACAGTGTATTGTCGCTACCGCGACAAATGATGTTGGGTGCCGTGCAGGATAGTCTGTTAATTTATGAATATGGCAAGTTGGTTGCTAATCAGTGTAAACGTTTAGGCATTCACGTAAATTTTGCACCGGTAGTGGATGTAAATAATAATCCCGAAAACCCGGTGATAAATGAACGAAGTTTTGGAGAAGATAAATATCGTGTAGCCCGCTATGGTTTGCAATATATGCGCGGTATGCAAGCATTGGGCGTAATGGCTTGTGCCAAACATTTTCCAGGTCATGGCGATGTGTCGGTGGATTCGCATCATGATTTACCGATTATTCAAAAAAGTATGGCTGCACTTGACTCTTTGGAATTATATCCCTTTACCCAACTTTTTGCAGCGGGCGTGGGAAGCGTTATGGTGGCACATCTATCAATTCCCGCACTCGACACAACTGCTAATCGCGCCACATCTATTTCAAAAAAAGCGGTAACCGGTTTATTGCGCGATCAACTGGGTTATAAAGGTTTAACTTTTACTGATGCATTAGAAATGCAGGGCGTGAAAAAGTATTTTCCGGATGGGGCCGCGTCGGTTGAGTCTATCATTGCCGGAAATGATATGTTATGTTTACCCGGCGATGTTGCGCAAAGTATTGACCGCATTAAAGCAGCGATTGCTGCCAATCAATTAACCTGGGAGCAAGTGAATGAACACTGTAAACGTGTTTTGTATGCCAAGTTTGAATATGGCATGCATCTTAATACACAGGTGAAATTAAAAAACTTAACAATCGATTTAAATGCAGGTGTTGCCGCCATGCGTAAAGCCGTTGCCGAAAAAGCAATTACGGTATTGCAGCAAAATGATAGTTTGTACTTTTTTCCAACAACCGCCCATCAAACAGCATATGTTGCATTTGGCAATAGCAAATCTGCTGCTTTAAAACAATGGTTAGAAACAGAACAACAAGCTGATGTTTATGCTATTCCATATACCGCTACAGCAGATAGTTTACAAAATTTATTAACCAAACTAAATGGCACTTATCAAAAGCTTGTAGTTGGTTTTCATGCCTACAGCCGCACGCCTGCAAATAATTATGGCCGTACGCCGTCTGTTTTGTCTTTTTATCAATCCTTACAAAAAAATCAAAAAACGGTAACCCTTGCATTTGGCAATCCATATGCTATTCGTAATTTTTGTGATGCCGGTAATTTGATTGCTTGTTATGATGATGATGAGCTTACGCAAATGGCTGCTATAGATTTTTTACAACGAAAGTTTAAAGCACAAGGAAAATTACCGGTTACTATATGTGCTACTTATGCCTATGGCAGTGGTATTGTACCGGCGCCCATTCATGTAATGCCAATAAAACCCGCTCCGGTTGGATTTGATGCATTGGCACTGGGGCGTGTTGATTCAATTGTACAAACAGCCATTGATTTAGGCGCAACGCCGGGAGCGGTAGTTTTGGTAGTGAAAGATGGAAAGATTGCCTATCAAAAAGCATTTGGTTATACGCATTACGATCAGCGCCAAGTACTTACCACTGATATGGTATTTGATATGGCTAGTGTTACAAAAATTTGTGCTACCACGATTGCGGTGATGCGTTTGTACGAACAGGGTAAATTAGATTTAAAGCAAACTTTGGGTCATTATTTACCATGGGTACGCGGTACCAATAAAGAGCCTATCATTATTGAAGACTTATTATTGCATCAGGCGGGGTTAGTGCCGTTTGTTCCGTTTTATAAAGAAATTGCCGATTCTAACGCGATGGGATACACGAAAATATTATCTAATGCCTATTCGGCTAAATATCCCGTGCGTGTTGCAGCAAACTGTTATTTGCGCAGCGATTGGCAAGACAGTATGCAGCAAAGAATTTTAACCAGTGAACTTACCCCGAAAGGCAAATATATTTACAGCGATAATGATTTTATTTTTTTAGGAAAAGTAATAGAAGCATTAAGTGGATATAGTTTGGATCAATATGTGCAGCGCGAATTTTATCGTCCGATGGGCTTAACTACTGCCGGTTTTTTACCGCTATCGCGGATGGCTTTAAACAAAATTGTTCCTACCGAAAAAGAGAAGGGTTTTAGGAATCAGTTGTTGCAAGGTGATGTACACGACCCGGGCGCAGCCATGTTTGGCGGAGTGGCCGGCCA
>JBJOQA010000181.1:0-8501 GCA_046050225.1 Bacteroidota bacterium
CGCCCCACTTGCTAATGTTTTCAGATAAAATATTTACGCGAGTTTTAATTACTTCATTACTTACCAGTAAACTATTTGCATTAATTAAAGATTGCAATAGGGTTGATTTGCCGCCGGGCGCAGCACATAGATCTAAAACCTTAATTGGCTCTTTCAGGTTAACTAATTGTTGCAAAGCTTGTGCAACAAACATACTGCTTGCTTCTTGTACATAATAGGCACCAGCATGTAGCAAGGGGTCGGCTGTAAAAGAGGGGCGAGCGGGCAAATACCTACCTGCTAAATGCCAAGGTACCGGTGTGGCATTTTCCCAAAATGAACCCGCTTCATTGCATGGCTTTGACGGATTTAAACGAATGCTCGTAACCTGATTGCCCGATTGATGCTCGGCAACAAATGCTTGTTCGTCAAAACCCGGCGCTTGCCTTAATGCGGCAATTAGCGAAGAAGGTAGTTGCAATTATTTTTAAATTAGGCTTGCAACTTACATAAATAATGCATTGTTGCAGCAAGTAGCTGCCTTCTTTTAGTAATTACGGAACAAATTTTATTGGATCAATTGTTTTTCGGCATGGCAGGCACTCCATAATTTGTAACCGCCTGAAATATTGAATACCTGCTTAATGTTATTTTGAAGCAAAATTCGTTGGGCTAAGTAGCCTCTCAATCCAATTTGACAATAGATATAAATATTTTTTCCAGGGTCAATTTCGTTTAACCGTTCACGTAAGTTGTCTACCGGTAGATTGATGGCGCCGGGTATATGTCCTAATGCAAATTCGGCAGGTGTACGAACATCTATTAATAAATCATTTGGTTGCAAGTTATTGGGTGTTTGCCAAGGTACAATTTGGATACGTTTGCTTAACATATTTTCGGCAACAAAACCGGCCATATTTACAGGGTCTTTAGCTGATGAATAGGGTGGTGCATAGGCATGTTCGAATTCGGTTAGCTCGTCGATTGTTCCGCCTTTTTTGATGATATAGGAAAGGATATCAATTCTTTTGTCTACGCCATCTTTTCCGATTACTTGCGCGCCTAATAATTGTCGTGTTTCAGGCGAGAAGGTGATTTGGATGGTCATTTGCTCGGCATCCGGATAGTAGCCGGCGTGCGATCCGCTATGTGTTGTAGAAACCCAATGGTTGATATTTGCAGCCGTTAAATGTTTGGAAGCAACACCGGCAACTGCTACTGTTAAATCAAACAATTTTACGATTGCGGTATTGATGGCGCCTTGGTAAGATTGCTGATTGCCTAACACCATATTGTTGGCGCAGATGCGACCTTGTTTATTTGCGGGGCCCGCTAAATAAGTAGGCATGGATTGTTTGGTTATTGGATTAACAAATTCAATGGCATCTCCCACAGCATAGATGTTTTCATCTGAGGTTTGTAAATATTCATTTACGGCAATACCTCTAGCGGCACCAATGGTTAGATTTGCGGCAACCGCAAGGCGTGTATCGGGTTTTACTCCAATGGATAAAATCACAACATCAGCTACAATCGGCGATGCATCTTTCACCAACACATTTATTTGGTTTTGATTTTTTTCAAATCCAGCAACGGCTGTTTTCAATTTAAGATGAATGCCTTTGCTTCTTAAATGTTGTTGGGCTAGCGCTGCAATTGGGAAATCGGTAGGAGCTAAAATTTGATCACCCATTTCGATAATGGTTACTTCCATTCCCAAATGGTGTAAGTTTTCGGCCATTTCCAAACCGATAAATCCAGCCCCTACAATAACGGCTTTTCCTGAAGGAAATTTTTGCACAAAGGCTTTAATTCGGTCTGTGTCAGGAACATTTCTTAAGGTAAAAATGCCTTCCAAATCAATACCGGGCAATGGTGGTCGAATAGGTTCTGCGCCCGGCGACAAAACTAATTTATCGTAACTCAGTTCGTAAGTTGAATTGGCTTCAATATTTTTTACCAACACAGTTTTTGTTGTTGGATTAATAGACAAGGCTTCATGTAAAACACGTGCATCAATATTAAATCTTTGTTTAAATGAAGTTGCTGTTTGTACAAAAAGTTGATTTCTGTCTTTAATAACATCTCCAATATAATATGGCAAGCCACAATTCGCATAGGAAATATAAGCTCCCTTTTCGAGTAAGATAATTTCTGCATGTTCATCCATTCTGCGCAATCTTGCGGCAGTGCTGGCTCCTCCGGCTACGCCGCCAATTATAATGTATTTCATATTATTAATTTGATACATCAAAATTCGTACAGGCGAAACTGTTTTTGGGTAACATTTGTCACCCATGCCTCAACATTTCATCAGGATAGAATGGGATGGTGTAAGTGTTACAATTGTAACAATTGTTAATACCTATGCGCATTTAACTTTGTAAAAAATAGCCAACATGAAACCGATACAATTAACTACCGCAGCCTTTAAAGAATTAATATTTGATTATACAAAAGAAACTGAATGGCAATATACCGGAACCAAACCGTTGGTAATTGATTTTTATGCCGATTGGTGTGCGCCATGCCGAATGGTGGCTACTGTTATTGAAGAGTTGGCAGCTGCCTATGGGGACGAAGTGATTTTTTATAAAGTTGATACTGAAGCTGAAACAGAATTATCAAATGTATTTCAAATACAAAGTATTCCTTCGCTACTGTTTGTTCCGTTGCAAGGGTTGCCAATGATGCAAATGGGTGCCTTGCCAAAATCAGCATTTAAAAAAGCTATTGATGAGCAGTTGTTGGTTAAATAATTGATTCCTATGCACCATTATAAAGGGGACAGTTTGCTAAACTGTCCCCTTTGTATGTTTTGCTTTTGTTGTTTAGAATTGATAGTTTAATCCAAACATCAATAAAGCGGTACTCATTTTATAAGAAACAGCCGAACCCGGTATTGATCCATACGGATTAGCGGCGCTAATCATCATTGGGCTCAATAGTGGACCACTAGTACTGCCATTACTGTTGCCTGAATGAAATACAGCATTTAAAGTGCATTTTGAATTGATTTCATAGCCAAATCCAATTTGAAATGCATTTTTTATAATGGCAGTTGCTGGTGTTGAGAAAAAGGCAAATTGCGGATCAATTGGGTTTGAACCATAAGTGTAGCCCAATCTTACCGGTAATTTTTTAATTCCTTTATATTGTAAACCGGCCGAAATAACATCAATATTCTTCCAACCAAACCCTGCTACACTTGCAGTGGGTGTCCAACCCTTTTTATCAAAGCCGGTAGTGTTTTCATAATTTACTTTACGGTAGTCTAATGCAAAATCAATGGCTTTGTTACTATATCCAAAACCAAGTGATAAGATGGCGGGATAGTTCATTTTGAATGTTGCGTTTGGTGCAGCCGAACCATCTAAGTATGTATTTTGAAAATCGAAATCAGAAAAATATTGTTGTGTTTTATAAGAACTACCTAGTTTAATGCCGCTTGGGTGTTCGTAATAAATTCCTACTTGTGCACCTATACCCATAGCGGTTGCTTTATTACTAATTGGGTAGCCTTTTGTATTGCTTGGTGATGCAATTGGATTGGGCTCAAGCGAAAGTGTAGCAAGATTGAAAGTTGGACAAATACCAATAGAAAATCCAGCAGAAATTTTATATGCATAACTGCCTCCAATTTGCATTAATTGGTAATCTGATTTGATTTGCCCAAATCCGCCCATGGATTGCGGCATATTAATGGGGTTGGTTTGACTTTGCGGAAACGTAACGCCAAATCCACTGATGCCAAAGGCGGATAAACCCCAACGATGTTTACTTTCTTTTTTTGCCCATAGCATCGCTATTGCCGGCATAATAGAAACGCCGCGGTCATCTAAGGTAGTACCGGTTATGCTACCACTTGATGTGGGTGCAGTTGATGTAAGTTCAGGTGATGAAAAAAATAAACCGGCATTAACCGAAAATGTATTTTTATTAAAGGCGGTGATTGCAGCAGGATTCCATTGCAGTGCGCCACTTACTTCAATTGGTTGAGCGGTACTGGCCCCACCCATCGACATGTTAACGGCTCCAATTCCCGGCATAATATGACCAACTTGACTCAAAACTGTGACAGGGATAATGCCTGCGCAAATCCATACAAAAAGCTTTTTCATTTTGCAATGTTTTAGAAATTAAAAAATGAATCGACGCAATTGTGAGAGGGAAAGTTGGAAAGAAAACAAGCGCGTTGAAGAAATTTTTCGATAATGAATCGATAATGAATGCAAGCTAAACTGAACTAAAAGTTTGAAAAGTGATCATGCCTATCTGTAAATATGACTGTTGTCATAATTTAAAAATTCAAGCAAATGAAAGGGCAAATGGATGCGGTTAAAAGTACAACAGCCTGCACATTGCTGTACAGGCTGTTGTTTCATTCAACCAAAACGCGATCAGCTTTTTTTACTTTCCAATGCGGCTTGTGCAGCGGCAAGGCGTGCAATTGGCACACGGAAAGGAGAGCAGCTTACATAGTTTAAACCGATAGTGTGACAGAACTTCACGCTATCTGCATCTCCACCATGTTCGCCACAGATACCCACTTTTAATTTAGGTTTGGTACTGCGGCCGCGCTCTGTACCAAGTCGAACCAATTCGCCAACACCTTCTTTATCGATGGTAACAAATGGATCTTCTTTCAGAATTTTCTGATCGAGGTAATTGGGCAAAAATCCTCCTATATCATCGCGGCTGAATCCAAAACTCATTTGGGTAAGATCGTTGGTACCAAAACTGAAGAAATCTGCTTCAGTAGCCATTTGCGCAGCTTTTAATGCAGCTCTTGGAATTTCAATCATGGTGCCATACAGATAAGGTATTTTTTTAACTTTCGTTTTCACCAGAACTTCTTTATAAATACGATCAACGATTGCTTTTTGATGAGATAATTCGTTAACGGTACATGTAACCGGAATCATAATTTCAGGGAAAGCTTTTTTGCCTTTTTTATTTAATTCGGCAGCTGCTTCTAAAATTGCTCTTACCTGCATTTCTGTAATTTCAGGATAGCTGATTCCTAAACGAACGCCACGGTGTCCAAGCATTGGGTTATTTTCATGCAAAGCCAATACTCTTCTTTTCAAAATACTCATACTGATACCTAATTCTTTGCTCAGTTGTTGTAATTTTTCAGGATCGTGTGGTACAAATTCGTGTAATGGAGGATCCAACAAACGGAAGGTAACCGGGAAGCCATTCATGATGGCTAAAGTGTCTTTCACGTCTTTCTTCACGAAAGTGAATAATTCATTCAAAGCCACTCTTCTTTCTTTTTCGGTTTTACTCATAATCATCTTGCGTAGCAAGAATAATGGCCTTTCACTTCCTTCGCCGTAGAACATATGCTCTGTGCGGAATAAGCCAATACCTTCGGCACCAAATTTCAATGCTTGTGCTGCATCTTTTGGCGTATCTGCATTGGTTCTTACTCCTAATACTTTTGTTTTATCAACCAATTTCATCAAATCTTTATAAGATTGATTTTGGTCTAAATCGATATCAGTTAAAGGCATACTTCCTTCATACACCAAACCTTTGGTACCATTTAAACTTACCCAATCTCCTTCATGAATGGTTTGGCCGGTTTTTGCTTTAAAGGTTTTGCTTTCTGAATGAATTTCAATATCTCCGCAACCTACGATACAGCATTTACCCCAACCGCGCGCTACTAAAGCTGCGTGTGAAGTCATACCGCCTTTGGTAGTTAAAATCGCTTGAGATTTATGCATTCCGTCTACATCTTCGGGAGAAGTTTCTTCACGCACCAAAATCACTTGTTCGCCTTTTAATGCCCATGCAACTGCTTCTTCTGAAGAGAATACAACGCGACCGCGTGCGCCACCCGGACCGGCCGGTAAGCCTTTGGCAATAGGTTTAGTATTGATTTCAACTTTTGGATCTAACATCGGTAATAATAATTCTACCAATTGATTTGGTCCAACGCGTTGAATAGCCGTAGCGCCATCAATCATTCTTTCTTTTACCATTTCGGTAGCCATGCGAACTGCGGCAACACCATTACGTTTTCCTACACGGCATTGCAACATATAAAGTTTTCCTTTTTCAATGGTAAACTCAATGTCTTGCATGTCTTTATAATGCTTTTCCAAACGTTGCTGAATAACAAATAATTCGTTGTACAATTCAGGCATCAAGGTTTCAAGCGTAGTAAATTGTTGGCTTTGATCATTTTTTGAATAGGCATTAATTGGTGCGGGTGTTCTGATACCGGCTACCACATCTTCGCCTTGCGCGTTTACCAAATATTCACCATAAAATTTGTTTTCGCCTGAGCCGGGATTACGGGTGAATGCCACACCGGTGCAGCAATCATCGCCCATATTACCGAATACCATGGCTTGCACGTTAACGGCAGTTCCCCATTCGTCAGGAATTTTTTCTATACGACGATATTCGATAGCGCGTTTACCATTCCAGCTGGCAAATACGGCACCAATACCACCATACATTTGTTCCATTGGATCATCAGGGAAGTCTTTTCCTAATACTTTTTTTACCGTTTTTTTATAGTCAACTACCAAGGCTTTCAATTCATCGGCGGTAAGTTCTGTATCGCTAGAATAGCCTCTTTTATGTTTGATTGCTTCTAATTTTTCATCTAGTACTTTACGAATGCCTTTACCATTTTTTGGTTCGATGCCGGCCGCTTTTTCCATTACCACATCGGCATACATCATAATTAAACGGCGATAAGCATCGTACGCAAATCTTGCATCACCGCTTTGCGCGATAATTCCTTCGATTGTTTTTTCATTTAAACCCACGTTTAAAACGGTTTCCATCATACCCGGCATGCTTTTACGTGCGCCTGAACGAACGGAAACTAATAATGGATTTTTGGGGTCACCGAATTTTTTTCCGGTTAGTTTTTCCATACCTTTTAAAGCTTCCAATACTTGTGCTGCTAAAACTTTAGGGTATTGTTTTTTATTTTGGTAATAATAGGTACAAACTTCTGTGGTAACCGTAAAGCCGGGAGGAACCGGTAAACGAAGTTTTGGATGTCCGGCCATTTCGGCCAAATTTGCTCCTTTACCACCGAGGAGATTTTTCATTGATTCGTTGCCATCGGCTTTGCCGCCGCCGAAGAAGTATACGTACTTTGCGGCTTTTGATTTCTTTTCCATGATATGAGATATTTTTGCAATGCAAGGATAGCGCCATTCGGTAGGCTATTCTAAAACATTGGTCACAAATAATCTTGATTGTTGTCATTAAACGAAATATCTCAGGCATTTGGGCCTAATTCGAATCAGCTTTAATTTCAATTGTTTTATTGCCGGCAAAAGCTTAGGGACTTAAAATACCCAATATGCGGTATTGCCTACTTTTTTGAGAAATCTACTTTTATCAAAAATTAGTCAATATGAAAAGATGCCTTTTAGTATTAAGCTTTGTTTTATCTACATGTGTACTTTTTGCGCAAACATCGGCAAAGGAATGGTCGAAAAAATTTGACGGCAATGTAAAATGGTATCAAATATCGGATGCCGGATTACTGGTGGTTTGCACCGGAGATGCCTTGTATGGCCTTAACCCGGATACCGGCGCCGAAGCATGGAAGATTGATAAGTTGGATGATGTGAAAGAAGAAAACTATGATCCTATTGAAGGAACACCCTATGCCGCGTTGCTCAAAAATAAATTCATGAAAGGGGTGGAGCATACCATAATTGATATTGTTACCGGAAAAATTATTGCAAGCTCTCCTGATTTTGATATTATAAATATTGTAAAGCGAATTCATATTAAAGAGTTGAATTCGATGATGCTGTATGGTTTTGGTAAAAGTACCGGAAAGCCAACAATGGTGATGTTTTCATTGGTTGATGGTCATAAAGTATGGGAGCAAAAGAAATTATTTGAAAAAAATAGTGAAGAAGTTACCTCAAATGGATTGGCGACTAGCGACGGAATTTATATTGCTACCACCAAAAATATTTACAAATTAAATCAAACTACCGGAGAATTGATTTGGAGCGTTGATCGGTCAACCGAAAAGCCGGTAGCACAGGTGGTTACTAGTAAAAGCGCCATGTTTGGATCGAAGTCGAGGGCTGATTTAAGTGCCAATGCTACCGCAACGAGTGCGCAATTTTTCTTACGCAATAACGATCAAAGTAAAATTTATTTTTGGAACCAAGAGGCTTTGTTTGGGTTTAGTCCGGTCGACGGGAAATTAGTTACCAAAGAGGTAGAATTGCAATCGCCTGTGGGTTATATTTTGTATGATACCCATGGCATGTTGGTAACCACATCCGAAAAAACACAAAAAGACATGGCCAACCAAGGTGGCGGTGGAGGTGGGCTCATTGGCAAAATTAAGCGTAGCAGTGCTTCCGGAAAAAATAGGGCTTCAATTTTATGTATTGATCCCGAAACCGGTGAAAATAAATGGAAAGATGAGATTGATTTAAAAGGTGATGTGAATGCGTACAAATTGGTGGGAACAAAATTGATTTTGGCTACCGCAAAAGATAATGGCGACAACTATA
>JBJOQA010000182.1:0-9217 GCA_046050225.1 Bacteroidota bacterium
GGTGGTGGTGCTAACAATACCTATAATGTTTCGTTAGACTACTTTAAAAATAAAGGAACTTATGTAGGTAACGGACCGGATTACACTCGCTATACTGCAAGAGTAAACAGCACTGCTGAAAAAGGAATTTTCAAATTTGGTCAGTCTTTCAGCTATTCTCATTCTCATGAAAATACCTTAACTTTTAGAGATGATATTTTATTAGGTGGCATTCCTCCATTAATTGGTTCTTTGGTTATTGCGATTCCAACTATGCCTGTTTATGATGCTGCTAATTTAAATGGTTTTGGCGGTTCCAATTCTGAATACAATGGAGCAAACTCTTTAAATGGAATCGGTATCAATAGTATCTTGAAAAACTATGTGGATGTTGATCGGGTATTTGCAAATGTATATGGAGAAATGCAGTTGTTAAAATACAAAGGACATTTCTTGAAATTTAAAACTAGCTTAAGCTATGATAAAACATCAACAAGAGATTTCACTTGGCAGCCTGCGTTTTTCTTGGGTAATTTTTTCAGCAATAATACAGCACGTTTAAGTGACAATTCAAGAGTGTATACCAATGCATCAGTTGAAAATACATTAAATTATCAAAAAGCATTTGGCAAGCATTCGGTTGAAGCATTGGTTGGACAAGGTTACCGATATGCGAGTGCTATTTTAAGAGAAAGTAGTGCGCAAGGTTTTGCTACACCATACCATCCGGTAATTGATAATGGTGAAGTACGATCTTCTAAAGGTTCTGAATATGAAAGCGCTTTAGCTTCTTATTTTGGAAGGGTGAATTATAGTTACGATGATAGATATTTATTATCCGGTTCGCTACGTCGCGATGGTTCTTCTCGATTTGCGCCGGCCAATAAATTTGGTTATTTCCCTGCCGTTTCTGCCGGATGGAAAATTAGTAACGAAAGTTTTTGGAATGTATCTCGTTCGTTGGTTTCTTCTTTGAAATTGAGAGCGAGTTACGGTAAACTTGGTAATGATCAAATTGCGGATTACCGTTTCCAAGGAACAATCAATACCGGTGTAGTTTATACTTTCAATGGTATTCGTTATACAGGCGGCATCCAAACTTTGGTTTCGTCTCCTGATGTGAAATGGGAAGCAAAAGCAATCACAAACTTGGGTTTTGATGCAACCTTCTTAAACGGGCATTTAGATTTTTCTGCTGAATATTATAAAGCAAAAACTACCGATATCCTAGTTGGTATTACCATTCCTGCTAGTACCGGTTTTGAAAACTTGAACCCTGAAGTAAATGCTGCTTCATTAGAAAATACCGGATTTGAATTTACAGCTACCTACCATAAAAATAAAGGTGAGTTTACATACGACATCTCTGCAAATCTTTCAACGGTAAAGAATAAAGTATTGTCATTAGGTAATAATAATGAACCTTTATATGGTGCCGGTTCAAAAACCGTAATCGGTGGTGAAGTTGGTGAACATTATGGTTTTGTTTATGAGGGTATCTTCCAAAATGCTGCTCAAATTGCTGCACATGCAACACAATTTGGTTCTCCTGTAGCTCCCGGAGATGTAATGTATAAAGACATTAGCGGACCGGAAGGCAAACCGGATGGTGTTGTAAATGAAACCTATGACAGAGTTTCTTTAGGAAGTGGTATTCCAAAATTGAATTACGGTTTCAGTTTCTCCGCTGCCTATAAGAATTTTGATTTCTCCATTTTTGCTTCAGGAAGTGCCAACTTCAAAATTAATAGCAGAATGTACAGAGATTTACATCACTCTGCAGGTGCGTTAAACTACAGCACAGATATGCTTGACAGATGGACACCATCAAACACTGATACTGATATTCCGCGTTTAAATGACAATGATGTAAACAACTTCAAAGATTCTAATCGTCCGGGTTGGTTACAAAATGGTACTTATTTAAGAATTAATACCTTGTCGATTGGCTATTCTATTCCTGAAAAATTAGTAAAGCGTTTAGTGAAGTCTAGAGTTTACGCTTCGGTTCAAAACCTATATTCTTTCCAAAGCTATAAAGGTTACAATCCTGATTTTACTTCAGGTGTATTGAATCCCGGTTTTGACTTTGGATCCTATCCAAAACCAAGAACAATTTTAGTGGGTGTTCAATTAACTTTTTAATCACTCAAAATTCTAAATAAATAATTATGAAAAAAATAATTTATCTCTTTGCCGGATTTTGTTTGATTGCTACCGGCTGCGACCAGAAATTAAATCTGGCCAATCCTAATAAACTCACAACGGCTGATTATTGGAAAACCAGAGAACAAGCCCATGCAGGTTGTACAGCTATGTATAATGCATTAATTGTTGATGGATCTTATATGCGGTCATTTCCCGGACTAACCGATAGTAGAGGAGATGATTTTACAGGGGATAGTCCTTGGTTAGACTTAGTATTAACCGGTCAATTCATTATCCCCAATAACTCGGCACCGGTGTTTTGGATATGGAGAGAGTTTTATCTTGTAGTTAATAGAGCAAACCAAGTATTGGCTAATGTTCCAAATTATCCTGAATCAGTTTTACCTTCAGAAGAGAAGAAGCGAATTATTGGCCAAGCCTATTATTTGCGTGGATTGGCATATTATAATTTAGCCACTACCTTCAAAATTTGTCCGGTTATAACCGCCCCTATCTCTGAAAGTGAGCAGTATTTTGCACCATCAGCAACAGAAGAGGAATTATGGAATCAAATTTACAGTGACCTTGCAGCAGCTGAAGTTAATTTACCTATTAGTTATGATAATGTAACAGGTTTAGATGCAGGACAAAAAGGTAGAGCCACAAAGGGTGCGGCTGCCGGTTTGTTAGGAAAATCATATCTATATAGAAAAGATTATGCAAAAGCCGCAACTCAATTTGAAAAATTCTTTGGTGGAGGTGTTTTAGCAGGTGTATATTCTTTGATGCCTGATTACCGCGATAACTTTAGAGATGTAAATGAAAATAACAGTGAATCGTTATTTGAAATTCAATTTACACCGGGTACCGGAACAGATATGAACTGGTGCTGTGATCCAACAGCTTCTTGGAAGCAAGTTCAAACAGTTTCTATCACTTATGCTCAAGAAGGAGCGGGTTTCTCTGATTATCTTCCCACAAGATGGATTTATGATGAATACAAAAGAGAGCAAACCACCGATGGTCATTTAGACCCAAGATTATTGGTTACTATAGCATCTTACGAACCATCTGAAAATTCTACGCAAGCATACGGAAGACCTTGGTGGAATTCAACCAGTGCTATTTATCCAAGAAAATACACCAACGATGGTGTAGGTAATGGTAAGCCGGATGAGTTTTCTCCATTTGGAGAATCCGGCATCAACTACCGTGTGATGCGTTATGCCGATATTTTATTAATGTATGCTGAAGTGTTAAATGAACAAAATAGAACAGCAGATGCTTATAGCTACATACAACAAGTTCGCTCAAGAGCACATTTACCTAATTTGGCAACTGTTCGTCCAAATATGACGCAAGCACAAATGCGTGATCAATTGGCGCACGAAAGAGCACTTGAATTTGCCATTGAGGGACAGCGAATTAATGACCTGATTCGTTGGGGATGGTTTGCTGACCCAAACAGATTAGCTGAATTAAAATTACATGATGCTGATTTCAATACTTATCAACCGGGTAATGAGTACCTGCCAATTCCACAACAAGAATTGGATGTGAACAGAAATTTGAAGCCAAATTCTGCAAACTAATTTATTGGTAGTGATAAATTCCTGCCCAGTCTTTTGTATTGGGCGGGAATTTTCATATTAATGTTGTACAATTTAAATACAAAAATTATGTGGATCGACCCTCATCAATAGCTTAGATTTAACAGAAAGTAATACTATTTGATCCCAATGGTTTAAATCTATCATCAGCAATGAAGCTTTATTTTAAAATATACTTTTTGTGTTACTTGCTGCTTGGCATATTGCTGGGCTGTAAGAATAAGCATATTGTGGATGATAAATTTCATTTTGTGCAAATGGATGCTGCTACAACCAATATCAGTTTCAGTAATAATATTACCGAAAACGACTCCATTAATGTGTTTACCAATGAATACATGTACAATGGTTCCGGCGTAGGTATTGGTGATTTTAACAATGATGGGTTACAAGATATTTTTTTTGCAGGTAGTATGGTGAGTAGTAAACTGTTCATTAATAAAGGCAACTTTAATTTTGATGATATTACTGCAAAAGCCGGTATTAAAACCGATTCATGGTGTACTGGTGTTTCCATAGTAGATATTAATAGCGATGGTTTTGATGATATATACGTTTGCGTATCACATAATGCTGATGCGGCGAAACGGAGAAATTTGCTTTTTATTAACGACGGTAAATTGAACTTCACCGAACAGGCTGCAGATTATGGTTTAGCTGATGACGGATATGCTACACAAGCGGCTTTTCTTGATTTTGATAAAGATGGCGATTTGGATATGTACCTGCTTAATCATCGCTTATTTAGCCATACAGCAAACAATATTCAACCTAAAGATACCACCGGTAATTCGCCAGCAGCAGATAAATTATTTCGAAATGAGGGTATCCCCGAAGGGGGAAAAAATCCGGTATTTCATGATGTGTCGAAAGAAGCCGGCATTAAAGAAGATGGTTATGGCTTAGGCATTGTTATCACCGATGTAAATGGCGATAACTGGCCGGATATTTATGTAGCCAACGATTATATCGCCAATGATTTATTATGGTTGAATAATAAAAATGGCAGTTTCACAAATGTAATTGCCACTGCTATTAAACACCAAAGTTATAATAGCATGGGCGTAGATGCCGCTGATATTAACAACGATGGGCTATCTGATGTAGCGGTTGTTGATATGTTGCCCGAAACCAACGAAAGAAAGAAAATGATGTTCAGTGCTACCTCGCAAGAGAAGTACGATATGCAACAGCGTTTCGGTTACGAGCCTTCCTACATGCGTAATATGTTGCATTTGAACAACGGGAATCGAACAATAAATAATACGTTACAACCTTTTTACAGCGAAATAGGCCAACTAGCAGGTACATTTGAAACCGACTGGAGTTGGAGCGTATTAATAGCCGACTATGATAATGATGGATTCAAGGATATGCATATCACCAACGGCTTAGGAAAAGATATGACCAATAATGATTATGCATCATTTAGAAACAGTGAAGCGAGTACCGGTAATTATATGTTTGGTTCAGATAGAACCGATAAAAAGTTAGATCAACATACAATAAGTTCACTTCGCAAAACCATTGATCAATTTGGCAGTGTAAAAATGGATAATTATTTTCTACACAACAATGGCAACTTAACTTTTTCAAATACAACGCAACAAACCGGGTTATCCGTTCCATCCATTTCAAGTGGCGCAGCTTATGCCGATTTAGACAATGACGGTGATTTAGATTTGATTGTTAATAATATTAATCAGCCTGCGTTTGTTTGGAAAAACGAATTGCGTAAATCTGCAAAAGATAGTCAGCAAACCTATCTTTCAATTAAGTTAAACGGTTTAACCGGCAATACTGCAGCAATAGGGGCGCAGATTACACTTTGGAGCAACAACAAAATGCAATACGCCGAACAATCACCTGTGCGGGGTTTTGAATCAAGTGTAGATCAACGTATTCATTTTGGATTAGGAGCGATAACTAATATTGATTCTCTAAAAGTAAAATGGCCCGACGATAAAATTCAAGTAGTAAGAAATATCAAAACCAATCAAGTATTGGAGCTGCGTCAGAAGGATGCATACCCTGAAAGCCAAAGTTCTCCAACAATAGCCACTACTATTTTTTCAAATGTAGGAGATCAATTGAATAATTTTTTTAAACATAAAGAATTTCAAAATTTTGATTTTGGTTTTCATCAGCCCTTGTTTCAAAAGTATTCGCAGTTAGGCCCCTGTATTGCAACGGGAGATGTAAATGGCGATGGATTAGAGGACTATTTTGTTGGGGGGGCAGCCAATCAATCGGGACAAATATTTATTCAGAATATTGAAGGAAAATTTACCTCAACCAAATTGGTGGAGGATTATAAACAAGAAGAAGATTTAGGAGCTGTTTTTTTTGATGCAGATGGAGATAAAGATCTTGATTTGCTGATAACCGGTGGCAGCTTTGAATTTACAGTTGGAAAGTATAATCAACCGCGTTTGTATAACAATGACGGTAAAGGGAAGTTTAGCTTATTGGCAATTGCTTTACCCATAATCAATGATATAACTGATGCCATTACCATTGGCGATTACGATCAAGATGGAGATATAGATGTATTTATTGCCGGTAGATTACTACCGCAAAAATATCCCCAAACGCCACGCAGTTATTTGTTGCAAAATAATGGCGGCATCTTTACAGATGTAACAAATAGCGTATGTGCGGCTTTAGCATCTGCGGGTATGATAACGAGTGCCATCTTTACTGATTTTAACAATGATAAAAAACAAGATCTAATCATTTGTGGTGAATGGACAAACATTCGTTTTTTCAAAAATCAAAATAATAAATTGATCGAGGTAACTGATGCCACACAACTAACCGAAATGCATGGAATGTGGCGCTCCTTGCAGCAAGCCGATATCGACAGAGATGGGGATATGGATTACATTGCAGGAAACATAGGCTTAAATAATAGCTACCATATTGTGGCTAGTAAACCGATGTTTTTGTATGCGAAGGATATTGATCGGAATGGATTCACTGATTTAATTCCGGCTTATTCAATCAAAAATAATAAAGGTGCGTATGCCGTTTATCCCGGTTTGGATAGAAATCAATTGAGCGAACAAGTGCCAAGCGTTAAGAAAAAATATTTGCTCCATGCTGATTATGCTAAAATCACCATGGAGCAATTAAAAAATGATTTTGGAAAGGAAGATTGGCTAGAATTAAAATGCAAAACTATACAATCCATTTGGATTGAAAATTTAAGCAATGGTAAGTTTAAGTCGCATGCATTGCCCATTGAAGCGCAGTTTGCACCTATAAATAGTATCGTTGCATCCGATTTTACCAATGATGGTTTTGTTGATTTAGTAGTTGCCGGTAACGAGTATCAAGCTTCTTTAAATACAGGAAGATATGATGCATCTTATGGACTTGTTTTGAAAGGAGATGGCAAGGGTAATTTTACAACGATAAACCCAATCACAAGTGGTTTGATTATAGATGGAGATGTAAAAGATATGCAACTGATTACTTTAAGAAACAAGCGTAAAGCATTGCTGATTGCACTGAATGATGCTTCCTTACAAACTTATCTTTTACAGCCAAGCAAAAACTAGAAATTTTAAATTATGATAAAGAAATTTTCATCCTTACTTTCCGCAGGCCTTATCACCTTACAGGTGGCCAATGCGCAACAAAATTTTGTTTCGCTCAATGTTAGTGAAGCAAAAACAACCATCAATAAAAATATTTATGGTCATTTTGCTGAGCATTTAGGCAATTGCATATATAACGGATTCTACGTAGGGGATACCAACAAAGCTATACCGAATACCAATGGTGTACGTAATGATATCATTACTGCATTACGCAAATTAAAAGTGGGCACATTACGTTGGCCGGGTGGCTGCTTTGCAGATACTTACCAATGGAAAGATGGTATTGGCCCTAAAAATAAACGACCTGCTATCGTAAATCGCTGGTGGGGTGGCGTTACAGAAGACAATAGTTTTGGTACCCATGATTTTTTAAACATGTGTAATGCAATAGGTTGCGATCCTTATCTAGCTGCCAATGTAGGAAGCGGCACCGTTCAAAATTTTATTGATTGGATTCAATATGTAAATTTTAAACCGGCTAGCAGTCCCATGGCAATTTTACGTGAACAAAACGGACAAAAAGATCCATGGAATGTAAAAATTTGGGGCGTAGGCAATGAAGCTTGGGGATGTGGTGGTAATATGAAGCCCGAACATTATGCTAATATATACAGACAGTACGCCACTTTTATGACTGATTGGGTAAACAGTGATAGTTTGTTCCGCGTAGCATCCGGCGCTAATGTAGATGATTATCATTGGACCGAAGTTTTAATGCGCGAAATACCAAATAATATGTTAGAAGGTGTTGCCCTTCATCATTATGCAAATGTAAAGTGGAGCGAAAAAGGTTCGGCAACAGATTATACCGAGCAACAATATTTCGCTACGATGAAATCAGCGCTTAAAATGGAAGAGTTGGTTACCAAGCATTCGGCCATTATGGACAGATATGATCCAAATAAGAAAATAGCTTTAGTAGTTGATGAATGGGGTGGTTGGTACGATGTTGAGCCCGGCACCAATCCGGGGTTTTTGTATCAACAAAATACTATGAGAGATGCTATGATTGCAGGTGTTACATTGAATATATTTCATAATCATTGTGATCGAGTAAGAATGGCCAACTTGGCCCAGGCTGTAAATGTGCTTCAATCGGTAATCCTTACCAATAAAGAGAAATTAATTCTTACACCAACGTACCATGTTTTGGAAATGTACAATGTGCATCAAAATGCTACCTTGATTCCGGTGAAACTTATAACAAACGATTATAAATTAGGAAACGAGCAGTTACCTGCTGTATCTGTTTCCGCATCAAAAGATAAAGAGGGAATTACGCATATTTCATTGGTAAATATTGATGCGACTAAAGCCCAAGATATTACCGTCAGCCTAAATGGAGCTAAATACACCGCGGTTAACGGTAGAATAATTACTTCTAAGAAATTACAAGATTTTAATTCTTTTGATGAGCCCGGTAAAATACAGCCTAGTGAATTTAAAGATGCCAAATTATCAAACAATACTTTAAACGTGAAATTGCCACCATTTTCGGTAGTTGTACTCACCCTTAATTAATTAGCATGAAAAAATTTCAAATTAAAATTGCTCTCATCGCTTGTGCCATTTTAGTTTCAATGGCAGCTTGTAAAAAAACTAAGGTTACACCCATTACCCCCGTAACGCCGCCCGTAACCCCACCGGTTACACCGGCTTTTGATATCAATAATATTAATGATAATTATGCGGCTATCGCACCCTTTGCCAATTATTTACAATGGGGACCGCACAATGTGCATGATCCGGCTATCATTAAGGAAGGCGATACCTATTATTGTTATAATACTGATGTGGCTTATGGTGTAGACGTAAGACCGGGTATACAAATCAGAAAATCAAAAGACCTAGTTGAATGGACTTACGTAGGTTGGG
>JBJOQA010000183.1:0-6119 GCA_046050225.1 Bacteroidota bacterium
CTCTTCCGGTAAGTTCTTCAATTTGGTTGATGATTTTCATGTTCATATTTTCGTTGAACCTTTTTTCCATACGGCCGTAGCGCACATGGCTTAAGTTTTTCAACCATTCAAAGTAGCTCACCGTAACACCGCCTGCGTTTAGGTACATATCCGGGATACAAATAATGCCTTTTTGAGCAAAAACTTCGTCTGCCTCTGGCGTGCAAGGTCCGTTTGCTGCTTCACCTACAATTTTGGCTTTAACCCTTGGCGCGTTTTCGCCATTGATTACATTTTCCAAAGCTGCAGGAATGAGGATATCACATTCCAATTCTAACGCATCGGTATTTTTTGCCAAGTTGGTAGCACCCGGGAAATTTAAGATGCTTCCGGTTTTTTTACGATGTTGGAATAATTCTTCTTCATTAATACCGTCGGCCTTATAAATAGCGCCTTCATATTCGGCAATGGCAACAACAATTGCCCCCCCCTCGCGGAAGAACTTTGCAGAGTGGTAACCCACATTACCTAAACCTTGTACCACAACCGTTTTACCTTCAACACCCGTAGATAAACCTAATTTTGCCATTACATCGGGCATATTACAAACCTCACGGATGCCATAAAATACACCTAAACCGGTTGCTTCTCTTCTTCCACGCACACCACCTTGGGTAATTGGTTTACCGGTAACACAACCTGCAGCATCAATATCACCCGGTTTTAAAGAGGCATAGGTATCTACGATCCAAGCCATTTCACGTTCGCCGGTTCCGTAATCCGGAGCCGGAACGTCAATGCCCGGGCCAATAAAATTTTTCTTTACTAATTCGGAGGTATAACGACGAGTAATTTTTTCTAACTCGTACAAAGAGTAATTTCTAGGGTTAATCTTTATACCCCCTTTACCGCCCCCAAAAGGAACGTTTACAATAGCACATTTATAAGTCATCAATGACGCCAATGCCATCACTTCATCTTGGTTAACCTCGTCGCTAAAGCGAATACCACCTTTACAAGGTGACTTATGTTGACTATGTTGTACGCGATAAGCTTCAATTACCTCAATGGTTCCATTATCTCTTTTTAATGGAAAACGCATCTGATAAACGCTATTACAAGCTTTAATTTGATCTAATAAACCGGGTTCCCAATTGGTGAATTTAGATGCTTTGTCAAAGCTTTTTTCTACACTTTTAAAAAAGCTGTACTCATTGTTTGCTGACATAAAAAAGTTCTTTTTTGAGTTTTTGCAATCGTTTTATATAAGTCTACTGGCAAGTAGAAAATTCATTCATTGATGCCTTTTACATTAAAAATGAGCAGATGGTTAATCCATCTAATTTTGAGGCAGATGACTAAAACTAATAAACGTTAGTTTTATGAAGAAATTATGATCATTTCTCTTTTTCGATGCTGGAAATTTTGCGATCCACATTCCAAACGTACAAAAAGAGGCCAATTAATATGGTTAAGCAGATCGCTACTACAATGTAAATTTTTCCATTACTTCTCATCAAATCAGCCATTTCTACTTTACTATCTTGGGCCCATAATGGCAAACCTGCAAGTATCGCCAACATTAGAGAAAAAATCTTTTTAATTGTTTTCATGCAAAAGGCTTTTATCTTTTAACAGTTGAATTCTAATTTTTAAGTTGGCAATCCATACCCCGAGTAAAGTCCAACCAATTACTGCAGGATAAAATACAATACGCATACTTGAATCTAAATCTTCAGATTTAAGTGCCGGATTTCCCGAATTACTTCCTGGGGCACCGGGGTGCAAACTGCCCACTAATCGTGGGATTATCCATATACTTGGAAACAACATGACAAATGCGAAAATGTTGTAAACAGCACTAACACGTGCACGTTTGTCGATATCGGTAAATGAACCTCTTAAAACAAAATAGGCACCATATATCAACAATGCAATAGCGGCACCTAGTAATTTAGGTTCGCGCATCACCGAGCCAATAGATTGGCTTTGATCAGTTACCCAAGTTACAGAAACCCAAATAGCACCGGTGCTGTAACCAAGTATACCGAAGAAGGATCCTAAAGCGGCAAAATGATGTGCGTAAATATCATGACGATAATTAGAACTACTGAGATATTTAATACTGTAAACAAAGCTTACGATAAAAAGTATCATCATGCTAAACCACATGGCAACATGAAAGTAAAGGTTTCTAATGGTTTCGTTTAAAATTGGTAGATGAGGTACATTCATCAGAAAACCACCAATTATGGTATAAACGAGTAATGCGAAGGATGCTATTTTCCACCAATTTTTTTTCACGCGGGAGTAACGTTTATGGTGCGGCAAAGGTAGGGTAAAGGATAGAACATTTAAACAATCTTATATTTTTTTTCCAACTATCGACAAAAAATGAGACTGTTTTACTGTTTAATCTTTCCATAAAAATGGAAAAAGAATGATTGACATTATTACAACTAATAAATCTAATCCCAAAATAAGGCCGCATAAATTCAAAACAGCACCATCTTTAAAAATTTCATTAAATGCTGTTTTACTCAACCGCATCAATAAAAGCAGAAGGGGCAAAATTACCGGGAAGCCCAAAATTGCCATTAAAGCTGCATTTTGCTGCGCTTTTGCAGCAATGGCGCTCATAAGGGTAAAAACAAGGCTAATGCTGCTGCCTCCAATCATCACAATGAGTAAAAACCTACCCGGCCAAACCACAGGATCATTAAAAAAGGTATAAAACAAACCTAAAGTAAGCAAACTCATTAGGGTCATCACAACCAAGTTGTATATTAATTTGGCCGCAATAAATTGAACCGGGCCAATTAAAGTGTAGTAATACAACATTCTTCCACGGCTTTCCTGCAAAAAACTTTTTGCCACTGCATTAACGCAAACAAATAATTGAATGACCCAAAACAAACCATTCCAAATATTCGCTTCTAAAACGTTCTCTACCGACAATTGTAAAACAAAAATGGTGGATGCTATATAAAGTAAAATACCAAATAGCGTATGCTGTTGCCGCAACTCGAGCAACAAATCTTTTTTAACCAAATGAATCACCGTTCCCTTCATAAGGCAAGATTACAATTAAATTATGATTTGTGTAAAAATGGAATTTTTGCAAAAATGTTGACTAAAAATTCAAAAAATACATTTTATAGAACATTTTGTTTACCAATACTTTACAATAAACGTAAGATGGCAAACTATTTGCGGGGATAACATGCGTTTACTTTTAGCGGAAAATATCGGGGTAAAATCCTATATTGAAGCCTTATTACATTCAATCCAAAACAACAACTTATGATGAAGAAGCTCTGTATCATGCTTTGCGGCACGATACTAACACTTGTTTCTTTTGCACAAAGAAGCAATTATTGGTCATCTGTGCAAGAATCTTCGGTCAATCGCGACCTGTTTGCCAATCGATTCAAACCTCAAGCCTATAAAGTGTATGCTTTGGAGGCCATTACCTTTCAAATGGACTTGGCGCGTGCACCACACGAGGCAAATGTTCGGGTAGCCAATTCAAATTTCATCATCAGTATCCCCACATCAGAAGGCGGCGTTGAGCGCTTTCGCGCCGTGGAAGCACCGGTGATGGATCCTGCATTAGCAGCAAGATATCCGGATATTAAATCCTATGCCGGCCAAAGTTTAGATCATCCGGGTGCAACGATTCGTTTCGATTATTCTCCACGTGGTTTTCATGCCATGGTGATGTCGGCCGATCGCAAAACTTATTACATCGATCCATTGGATTTTACCAATCAATATTATGTTGTTTTTTCAAGAAAAGATGCCGTTAACTATCAACAGTCTTTTCATTGTATGACACCGGAGGTGCCTAACCCCGGCGTTGCAAATGTAGGAAATGGTGCTACTGAAAGAGGCGCTGATGATGGTCGTTTACGCACCTATCGTTTAGCATTGGCTTGTACAGGAGAATATGCCAACTATTTTTTGAATGGCACCGAAACCACCGATGCACAGCGCAAAGCAAAAGTTTTAGCTGCCATGAATACTTTAATGACGCGTACGAATGGAATTTACGAGCGTGATTTTGGCATTCGCATGAATTTGATAGCGAACAATGATTTGTTGATTTATCTAAATGCTTCAACAGATCCTTGGACTACTGAATGGAATACCAAAACACAAACCACTATTGATGCCGTAATCGGTAATGCCAATTATGATATTGGTCACTTAGTACATAAAGAATCTTCTGCAGCCAATAATAACGGTAACGCAGGATGCATCGCATGTGTATGTAAAACCGGTTCTAAAGGAAGTGCCTTTACTTCTCATGTTGCCCCAGAAGGCGATCCATTTGTTGTAGATTACACTACCCATGAAATGGGTCACCAATTTGGTGGCAACCACACTTTCACTTTCAGCAATGAAACCGGAACGGCTTCTCAAATGGAACCCGGTAGTGGCTCTACCATCATGGGTTATGCAGGTATTACCGGCGCTACCGATGTACAACCACATAGTGATGATTATTTCCATGCTAGAAGTATCGAACAAATTACCGATTATATTAAATTAGCCACCGGTGGTGGTGCTTGTGCCGTTGTTACGGTTACAGGAAACGCAACGCCAACAGCTAATGCTGGTGCTGACTATACTATTCCAAAATCAACACCCTTTGCACTAACAGCTTCTGCTACAGATGCCGACGCTGCCGATGTTCTGAGCTATACCTGGGAACAATATAATACCGGTACATCCACTACAACCAACCCATCAACTACGCAAACGAGCGGACCTAATTTTAGATCAAGAAGCTATAGTGCTTCTACTGTAAGAACCTTCCCAATCTTGGCCTCCGTATTAGACGGAACAAATGGCAATACTTGGGAAAGACTTCCCTCTGTAGCACGTACCTTAAACTTTAGATTAACTGTTCGTGATAACCACGCAGGCGGTGGTAACACAAAGGATGATGATATGATTGTTACCGTTTCAAGCGCCTCAGGACCTTTTGCAGTTACTGCACCTAATACCGCTGTAACTTGGGCAGGCGGTTCTACACAAACCATTACCTGGAGTGTGGCTAGTAGCAATTTAGCACCGGTTAATTGTGCCAACGTAAAAATATCATTGAGTACAGATGGCGGTTTAACATTCCCAACTGTTTTAGCTGCAAGTACCCCAAATGACGGTACAGAAGCATTAGTTATTCCTGCTACACCTAGCACTACTGCACGTATTAAAATTGAAGCAGTAGGCAATATCTTCTTTGACATTTCAAATACCAACTTCACCATTGGTGGTGTTGTTGCTTGCGGTGATGCAACCGGATTAGCTAGCAGCGCTATTACAGCCAATACAGCTACAGTAAGTTGGACTGCTGTTGCAAATGCAATTAGCTATGCGGTAGATTATCAATTGAGCGGTGCAGCTACTTGGACGAGCGCAACTGCCAGCACTTCATCAACCAGTGTAAATCTTACCGGACTTTCTGCAAGTTCTACTTACAACTGGCGTGTTCGTGCTACTTGCGCAGCCGGAAGCGGCAACTATGTACAAGGAAGCTTTACTACTGCGGTGGTTTGTGGTGCTGTAAGTGGTTTAACCAGTTCAGCACTTTCTTTAAATGGTGCAACTATCAGTTGGGCTGCGGTAACTAGTGCTTTAAGCTACGATGTAGATTATCAGGCATCAGGTGCTGCAACTTGGACAAATGTTGCAACCGGAACTACTGCCTTAACAGCCAACTTAAGTGCATTGGCTAGCGGAACAACTTACAATTGGCGCGTACGTGCAAACTGTGCAGCAGGTGCGGGCAATTACACACAAGCTAGTTTTGTAACATTATCTCCTTGCGGAACTGTTACCGGTTTAGCTTCAAGTGCAATTACAAGTACTTCATCAACAATCAGTTGGGCTGCTTTAAGTGGTGCTACCAGCTACGCTGTTGATTATCAAGTTACAGGTGCTGCAACATGGACCAGTGTTGCTACCGCAACTACTGCTTTAACAGCTAATTTAACCGGATTAACTGCTTCAACCGGCTATTCTTGGCGTGTAAGAGCAACTTGCGCTACTGGTGCAGGTGCTTATGCAACCGCAACATTTACTACAAGTGCACCGGCCTCTGCTTGTGCTTCAGCTTATGAAGCTAATGAAAC
>JBJOQA010000184.1:0-4949 GCA_046050225.1 Bacteroidota bacterium
TTCGGTCCTTCTTGGGCTATCAATCTACAACCTTAAATAATTAAAGGAGAATGCAATGTGCGGGCATAGGTTGAAACCCGCGGCTATCGACTTGGCGCAAGCATGAGGCGCCGGTTTCGCCGGCCTTGGTTCGCGGCAGCACGAAAAAGCCCAGAAAGAGAATGAGAATGAGAGCGAGGTTTGAAACCTTAAAACGTTCCATCATCCAGCGAAGCGGCGAACGCATCGCAAACCTTAAACTTTAAACCATTAAACCTTAAACCCTCTTCCCGCGTAGCGGAAAACAAACAACGACTCAAACGATTCAAACCCATCAAACGTTGAAACGTTCCCTACTTTTTCCTTGATAAAAAAGTAGCAAAAAATCAAGGCTGCAGAAAAATTGGCTAAAATGTCGATCATTGCGCTACAGCGAAAAAGCTATACCTCAACATTTAATTTCTTATGAACGTTTACCCAGCTTGGCTTTTGTGCAAAGCTGAACATTTTCGCTGCTTAACGCTGCATGACCGCCATTTCTTCACGCCATTTTTCTGAGGCCGGTCATAAATCCAACTGCACGTTATAATTGAAAAAGCCGTGGTTCTTGGCGCCAGGGAAAACACCAGAAAGAGAATGAGAATGAGAGCGAGGTTTGAATATTAAAACGTTCCGCCATCCAGCGCAGCGGCGAACGAATAACGATTCAAACGTCTTAAACGATTCAAACCTTAAAACATTCCACCATCCAGCGAAGCGGCGGACGCATCGCTAACCTTAAACTTTAAACTTTTAAACCTTAAACCCGCTTCCCGCGCAGCGGCGAACGAACAACGATTCAAACGTCTTAAACACTCAAACCTTTCAACCGTTGCAACATCATCTACATGCATGATTTAATTTGAGTTACCCTTATCTGTAACAAAGGTTACCACTGAATAAAATACTTAGCTAGAACTTGCCGCAAATTATTAGTATGGATACAACTGGCATAATCATATTTGGCATAGTGATGCTGCATTTATTAATTGGCTTCGGGTATATGGTATACAAACTCAATGGAAAACAAAAGCCAAAATCATAAGACTTTGCGAGGCCACTATTAATTCAAACATTCAACTGATGCTTTGATGCGCTGGCAACAACCTCATTTGTCAATTCATTATCCCTAATTTGAGGGATTGTACAACAATTATTTTGTAGTCAAATTTGTGCTGCAATAAAACATCAGTAATTGCTTTAAATAAGCAGTTTATATATACTTATTAGTGATTAAAGTAATGTTGCATCTATACAATCGCTTGCACCAAAACACAATTTTTGTTTCATGAAAAAATATTTTTCTCTAGCAATTTTTCTTTCGCTATCTACGTATCTATTTGCACAAAATGTGGGCATTGGTACCACTACACCACGCTACCCGCTTAGTTTTCCACCAACACTTGGACAAAAATTAACCCTTTGGGATGATGGCAATGCATCAGGGAATAATTATGGTATTGGTGTTCAAAGCGGTCAACTACAAATACATGCCTATACCAATATTGACGATATTATTTTTGGCTACGGTAAAAGCACGGCACTTACTGAGCGGATGCGCATTATCAATAGTGGATCTGATGGATTAGATTTACGCGGCAGAATTACCTTGCGAAATGGAACCTCCCCGATCAACGAAACTTCCGGACCGGGAATTTGGCTGTACAAAGCCAACAACAGCGGATTAATTGGTTTTATTGGCACAAAAGACAATCAACATATTGGCTTTTATGGCGGCCCGGCAGGTTGGGGTTTTACCTACGATGGCATAAATAGCAGATTGGGCATAAATACCCCTATTACATTGAATGGAAATGCAGGAACTACAGGGCAAGTTTTACAAAGTAATGGCACCGGCGGTGGCGTTAGTTGGGGCAGCGGCACTAATTTATTATTTAATCTTACGAATTCGTATGATCTAACTAATGACGTTTCGATGCCATCCACAGATGACTTTGAACTTCCGGGATTAGATCAAACCATTAATCTGCCCTATAATTGTAAAGTAATTGTTACTTATGAAATTGGCGGTATTAATGAAGGATGCTTCGCTTGCCCGGATGTTGAAATTCATACCTATTTAATGATTGATGAAGCTTATAAACTGTTTAATTCGATTATTTGTTCGAATGTTGCAAACCAAAATACATTTCATGTAGCCGGAGGTACAAAAGTTTTTTATTTACCAGCCGGACTCCATCGATTTAGAACCTATGCAAGAAGATGGTCTTCGAGTGGAGGCTTAATCAAATTAACAAGCGGCGCACTAGCCGAAGGAACATTCATGACCATCATTGCAATACCGCAGTAAAAGTTGGTGCTTAAATGAGTTGCCTGTTGCAATAAATCTTTTGCCTCTTCCCGCTTTGGTTTGCAGCAGCACGAAAAACACCAGAATGAGAATGAGAATGAGAGCGAGGTTTGAAACGTTGAAACGTTCCAGCATCTAGCGATGTGGGTGACGCATCGCAAACCTTAGACTTTTAAACTTTAAACCCGCTTCGCGATCATCGGCTCACGAAAAAAGATTTAAACCATTCAAACAATGAAACCTTAAAACCTTTTCCTGCTTAGCGGACAACGAACAACGATTCAAATGAATTAAACGTTTCAAACCTTAAACCGTTTCGCAAGCACCTTCGCCCCCAATCGAGAAACAGGCAATGTAGTGTTGTGAAGTGTGGTAAGTAAACCAAGCTTAAATGACTTAATAACTTTTTTGTTAACTAAGTATGATTTATGAATTCGAATAAAATCATCACCCATTTGATCTGCCAATGTTTTTAATGTTTTGGCTGTAATAAATTCTCTGGAGTTAATGCAATAGATGGTAGAATATGGACCTTTTGCTTTTAGATATTCAATATCATCCCACTTTATAGGAATAGAAGCTCCTTGCTCCTTAATAATTAAAAATCTAGGTTTTTGTAAATTATTATATTCTTCTTCAATTTCTTGTATGTAGTCTTTAAATTCATGCACCCACTCCGACCATTTTAAACAAGCAAAAGCACGATCCCGCAACACCCTATTTAAATCTTCAATATTCTTTTTTAGAATAATCAATTTTGTTTCTTTCGGCAAAAAAGGAAGCAGCTCAATTCCCCAATGTATATTATCGTTAATATCAAAAAAGCAAAGGTCAAACTTCTCGGTAGTTAATAATTTAGAAGCGGCCTGTAAATCTGAAAGTGTTATTACCTTATCAAAGTAATGATTAAATTCTTTTTGTAAATGTTCTTGCACCGCTTCTTTTCCCCACTGTTCCTCCAAGACGATAATTGCCTTTAATTTCATAAACCAACGATATTGAGTTACGGATGCCTTTTTGTTTTAGGAACCCAAAGTGCCTATACCTAATAATAACAGAATGCACGCAATTCGTTATTCCGACATTATTAGCGGCAGAAAACTGTAATTATACTACATATAACATATGGCCGATAAACAATATTAATGAACGACCATATTATTTATTAAACGACTGTTATATAGAATTACTGCTCGGTAAAAAACAAGATTTGTAGTATTTGCAACTACAATCTGAAATTGTTTTGTAGCAGGTTGCAAATTAAAAAAGGTAGTAGTGGCTAGTTGCGAGTGGTAAAAAAATGAATTAATAAAATTAAGATATTTCAGGTCAATAGGAGAAGAAAAAACACAATAATTTTTGAGGTTTTTCTCTTGGAATATTGACTACTCAAATAAAAAATTGATTCGTATTAACATAATAACCCTGTTATATAGTCCTCATTTTTGTTTGTACTTTTGAAAATATAAAACCAGCCTAATGGATAGTCGCCCCATTGAAACAATTCCCTTTAATATCGAAATTCCGTTTCCGCTAAACGCCACACTGTTTGATGCACTGCTATCCTTTCCTCAATTTGATTTACATGCCAGAAAAAATGTAGAAGGCGGCACCGAACCCGTTACCGACGGCGAAATATTATTTCATATGGTTATTGCCGAAATGCAACAAAAAGCAGTTGCATTTTCTAGTCCGGGTAACTCTCCCAAACGCAATTTTATCTATTGGTTAAATCATCATTTTATTACGAGCCATTATCCGCATAACATCGAAATAAAACCTAAGTACTTTGATTGTCTTTATCAACTGGTAAAAAAAGTTATCATTCAATCGGAGCCAGTAAAAAACATACGACAAACACCCGGATATTTAACACTGCTGCAAGTAAACGGGAAAGAGCAACTTACCGAAAAAGGCATACAATTGGTGAATGAAATATTTTCAATTTGATTGTATGAAAATTAATAACCAGTCCAAACCATCAGGCAATGAAAACTTATTTTAAAGCTTTGTCAATCGCCGTAGTTCGTGTTCATACGAAATAACACAGAGAGAGAATAAGAGCGAGTTTTGAAACGTTAAAACGTTCCACCATCCAGCGAAGCGGCGAACGCATCGCTAACCTTAAACCTTAAACTTTAAACCTTAAACTTTTATCCAGCGAAGTGGGGAACGAAAAACGACTTAAACGTCTTAAACGATTCAAACCAAACCGCCGTGGTTCGTGTCCCCACGAAACACCCCAACATCAACATCCAGCGAAGCGGCGAACGAACAACGATTCAAACGTCTTAAACGATTCAAATCTTAAAACATTCCACCATTCAGCGAAGCGGCGAACGCATTGCTAACCTTAAACCTTAAACTTTAAACCTTAAACTTTTCTCCAGCGCAGCGGCGAACGAAAAACGACTTAAACGTCTTAAACGTTTCCAACGTTGCAACCTCTTCCTCCTACTTTTTTCTTGATAAAAAAGTAGCAAAAAATCAAGGCTGCAGAAAAATTGGCTAAAATGTCGATCATTGCGCTACAGCGAAAAAGCTAACCCTCAACATTTAATTTCTTATGAACATTTACCCAGCTTGGCTTTTGTACAAAGCTGAACATTTTCGCTGCTTA
>JBJOQA010000185.1:0-2607 GCA_046050225.1 Bacteroidota bacterium
CGTGCGGTTGCTTTCCAATTAATGGTGCGAATATCATCTCCTTGCACATACTCCTTGATTTGCTCAAACTCCATACTATGTCCAATTTTACGCATGCGCTTCGAGCCAGTTTCAGCTTGTATGGAAGTTTGAGAAAAGAGTTCAAATTTTCTGAGCTGAATGAACGAAGGATACACTTCAACAATTCTTTCGGCGGGTACATTGCATTTTCTTTCAAGCAATCCTAACGTTGATTGAACAAAAAGTAAGATATCTCCAAATACATAAGCCCCTCTTTCAAATGGTTGCAATTGATATACAATTCTTCGTTGCTGACGTTTTGCAAAATCAACTTCCATTTGCCAATTTCGTTCTTGAAACTGAAAAGGTAATTCATCCACAATACGCATGCGTACGCCAAAGCCCATCCTATTGTCTACTTGAAGCGTAACCTTGTTGACATCCGAATTACTAAATCGATCCGCCATTTCACGAAAGGCAGTTGGGGGTTTGCCAACCACAAACAGAAACAAATAATCAACTACTAAAAATATTACCCAAACAGCCAAAATTAACTTGGCAACCGTTAACAAAATTGGAAGAAAAAATGCCACCACAAATAAAACGATACAAAAACCTCCGGTTGCATAAAAACGCACCGGAAAATATACCCAACTTAGGGGAGCCTTTACATTGGCAATTGAACTAGTATTTTTTTTACTGGAAATCAAATTATCTTATAAATTTTCGTACAACGATTAACGTTATCTTGGAATTTCAACTGATTTTAATATTCGATCAATTAATTCTTCGGCAGTAACACCTTCCATTTCTTTTTCGGGCGTTAAAATAATACGATGGCGCAAGATCGCAGGCGCAACCGTTCTTATATCATCAGGCGTTACAAAATCACGTCCTTGAATAGCCGCATTCGCCTTTGATGCTTTCAAGATGGATAAGGATGCCCGCGGAGATGCGCCTAAATATAAAGCCGGGTTATTGCGCGTTTCATGTACAATTTTTGCGATATAATCAATCAATTTATCTTCAACAACCAAACCTTGAATCAAATTGCCAAAATGTTTTAATTCGCCAACTGTAATTACCTTTTCTACATTCGCCAACATTTGATTTGCCGTTAGTTGTTGTTGTGCTTGCAAGATTTTAACCTCCTCTTCCAATGTAGGATACTTAACATCAATTTTAAATAAAAAACGATCTAATTGCGCCTCCGGTAATTGATAAGTACCTTCTTGCTCAATAGGATTTTGGGTAGCCAAAATAATAAAAGGCCAACGCATTTCATGGGTTGTGCCATCAACCGTTACCTGCCGTTCCTCCATCACCTCAAATAGCGCTGCTTGCGTTTTAGCAGGCGCACGATTGATTTCATCGATCAAGATAATATTGCTAAAAACCGGTCCTGATTTAAAATTAAAACTTCCCTCTCTTGGATTAAAAACCGAGGTACCGACTACATCACTTGGCATCAAATCGGGGGTAAATTGCAAACGCGAAAAATCAACATCAATAATTCGTGAAATCAATTTTGCCGTTAAGGTTTTTGCAACACCCGGAACCCCTTCTATTAAAATATGCCCATCGCAAAGCAAACCAATCATTATCAAATCAATCATCTCGTATTGCCCCACAATTACTTTAGAAATTTCATTGCGTATACGTTGCATGCTCTCTTGCAAAGCCGACAAATCGGTTCTATTTTCAAAAATTGATGCGTCCATTTTTATTGTTGTTTAAAAAATTGTTCAATGAGTTTATTGAAGGCTACCAATTCTTCATCAGAAATAGTAGCTTGTAATTGTAATTGTTGGATAGCCGAAAAAACTTGGCGTGTTGTTTCTTCCGAAACATCAGCTTTTCTACTTAAAGAATAAATAAATTCTTCATTCACATTATGTGGATTCAACAAATAATGACTTCGAATATAATCAAAGAAATACGTAATAATTTTTTCCAATAAATCTCGATTATTATGTTCTTTCAAATATAAGTTGGCAATGGTTTCGGTAAATGCCACCGAAGTATTTTTATTGGCGGGCAATACCGGTACTATTCTTTGCTTGCGACGCAAACCACTCAACAAAAACAAAATAAACAAAGTCAACAACAACCAAAATGCCCAACGCAGCGCCGGATATTGAAGCAATATTCCCAAACCAGATTTGGGTTCTTTTTCGGGCCGTACAAATCGTTTACGATAATAATCGTCCCAAATAACCGCATTAGGCAAGTTCTGAATGAGTCCAAAACTTTGTTTAACGTATTGAATGTTTTGCTCCTTTAATAAAAAATAATTGCCAAATGCACGAGGTTCGGTATGCACAAAAATTCTCCCTTTTCCATGAAAGGCTAATAAAAAATTTGGTTGCCGTTTAGCATTGAACCCCAAAATACGATGCCGCTTTTCATCTACCCCCTTAAAAGCGGCAATCATGGGAAGATATCGGTATTGATAACCCGTTTCAACTAAGTCGGGATAATTCACACTAAAAGTGCCGGTTATTTGGGCATCCTCATTAAGTCCTCGCCAACTATTCAACTTATCTACTGATTGGGTCAATCCTAGGATCTTTAACAAAGCGTCATCAATATTATGCGAACTTAAAA
>JBJOQA010000186.1:0-3183 GCA_046050225.1 Bacteroidota bacterium
ATCATTTCAAACCGGGTTATGTAAACGTTTTTGAAAACGCAGATATTCGTTGCTATTTACCCGAACAACATATTTATGATTCGGTACATTTTAATGTAAAAAACATCAACCCCATTCATGGCGGAAAAGCCTTCTTGTTGTTAGATGGCTACGTGCCCATTCACACCTATTACCCTATTCGTATTCGCTATCCAAATGCCCCTAATCCTGATCGAATGGTGATGCATCGTTGGTGGGGCGGCAAAAATGATTTCGCTAAAGCGGAAAAGGAAAACGATTGGTATAAAGCCAGTTTCAAGGCATTGGGAAATGTAGAATTATTTTGCGATCAAACCCCACCAACCATTGCTGCAATTGGCTTTAAGGAAGGGATGAACGCTAGTAAATTAGGCAGATTGGTTTTTGTAATTCGCGACCTTACAGATGAGTTGCGCAATTTTAGAGCCGAGCTAGATGGCAAATGGTTACGCTTTAGCAACGATAAAGGCAAAACATTCATCTATCAATTTGACGAACATTGCAGCCCCGGCGAACACACCCTAAAAATTTATGTTGAAGATGTTGCCGGTAATGCCACCGAAAAAATTTATCATTTCAAACGATAGCAACTAACACGATTCAACTTTTTACTGCCAAATGGGTTATACAGTTGAAACAATTTTAGATCGCTTAAAATCGTAAATTTAATATGAGTCATTTAACTGAAGGAAGCAAAGCACCGGCATTTACCGGCATCGACCAAAATGGAAACAAAGTGAGCTTGAGTGCGCTCAAGGGACAAAAAGTGGTACTTTATTTTTATCCGCAGGATAATACCCCAACTTGCACCGAACAAGCTTGCAACCTGCGCAACAACTATAGCGAATTACAACAAGCCGGCTTTACGGTTATCGGTGTTAGTCCGGATGAAGTGGCAAAACACAAAAAATTTGAAACCAAATTTCAATTACCCTTTACTTTACTTGCCGATACCGAATTGAAAATCATTGAAAAATATGGCGTTTGGGGAGAGAAACAATTGTACGGTCGTAAATACATGGGCTTGATTAGAACTACTTTTTTAATTGATGAAAAAGGCAAAATCAGAAAAATCTTCAACAAGCCAAAAGCCAAACAACATACCGAAGAAATTTTAAACGCTTGGAAAGAAATTGAATAATCCTTCCTTTCAAATAAAAGAAAATTCTTGGCTCGCCAAAATTGCCGCCAAAAAACTAGGCACGGCCAATGTTGCGATGGTGATTGGCAATACCATTCATCTTTATAATTGCAGCAAAGCTGAGTTTTTAAAAAATGAAAGGTGGCTTAAACATGAAATGTGTCATCTCCGGCAATATAAACAATACGGCACTCTGGGATTTTTAATTCGATACGGTTGGGAAAGCCTGCGTCATGGCTATTATCAAAACAAATTTGAGGTGGAAGCACGAAAGGCTGAAACGGAATAAACAAAACGGCTACTTTTGTGGCACTGAATAATTCAATTGGTATAATTTAATGACAGACGCAAGCACCGAAGCAATAACAGCTTTATTTCAAACTTTCCAAAACGAAGCAATAACAGGTATCGATAAAATCCCGCAAAGCGGAAGTGATAGAACCTATTTTCGCATTCATACCGCAACAGGAAGTTTTATCGCTACGGCGAGTGAAAACATTCGGGAGAATGATACATTCATCTATTTCAGCAAACATTTTAAAACAGCCGGAAGCCCCGTACCTGCTGTATTTGCCGCTAGTGCTGATCGCAAAATTTATATACAAGAAGATTTTGGCAATCAAGCATTGTTAACTTGTTTAGAACAACAAGGACATAACAATAATGTGTACACGCTTTTTGAAAAAAGCTTACACGCTTTAGCCCATATGCAAATAAAAGGTGATGCCGGGCTTGACTATCAACAATGCATTACCAGTCAAGTTTTTGGAAAGCAGGCCATCATCAGCGATTTACTCTACTTTAAATATTATTTCCTCGACACATTAAAGATCCCCTACGACAAAGAAAAATTATTGGAAGACTTTGAAGCGTTGAGTACCTATCTCAGCCATGTAGATTATAAATACTTTATGTTTCGCGATTTTCAAAGCAGAAACATCATGGTAAGGGATAACGAGGTACATTTTATCGATTTTCAGGGTGGTATGAAAGGAGCGCTACAATACGATGTAGCCTCGCTTTTATGGCAAGCCAAGGCCGAATTAAGCGATGAATGGAAAACGAATTTATTAGATTACTACATGGGTTGTGTAGAAGCCTTGCTCGAAAAAAATATCGATCGAAATCGCTTTGTGAGCCAATATCACGGATATGTCTTAATTAGATTATTACAAGTTTTAGGGGCATATGGCTTTAGAGGATTATTTGAAAGAAAAGCCCATTTTTTAACGAGCATCCCTATTGCCCTACGCAACCTACAGTGGTTTTTACAAAACAAACAAGTAGGTATTAACTTACCCGAGTTTGACCGTTTGTTATCATTGGTTACAGCAGATGAGATAGTGCGCAGATTTGAACCTATCCGTGCAACTGCCGAAACGCCGTTACATATCAAAATCAATAGCTTTTCTTATATCAAAAATGGCTACCCCAAAGATGAAAGTAGCAATGGCGGCGGTTTTGTTTTTGATTGCAGGGGCATTTTAAATCCCGGGCGTATCGACCAGTATAAAACGCAAACCGGCAAAGACAAACCGGTGATGGATTATCTGGAACAAAACACCTTCATGCCCGATTTTTTAAACAGTATTTATAGTATTGTAGACATTTCGGTAACCGATTATATTCAACGCAATTTTGCCAGTTTGATGATTAATTTTGGTTGCACCGGTGGGCAACATCGTAGCGTATATGCAGCCGAAGCCGTTGCCCGACATTTACGCAATAAGTTTGGCGTAAAAATTACCGTTGAACATTTGAACAGCGAAAATTGGGTTCGATAAAAATAGCAGTATGAAAGCAATGATTTTTGCCGCAGGTTTAGGTACCAGATTCAAACCTTGGACGGACAGCCATCCCAAGGCATTGGCGCTTGTAAATGGCAAATCACTTTTACAACGAAACGTTGAATATTTACAACAATATCATATTCGCGAAGTAGTAGTAAACGTGCATCATTTTGCCGATCAAATCATTGAAGCCATTCAAACAAATAACGGATGGGGAAGTAACATTACTGTAAG
>JBJOQA010000187.1:0-9137 GCA_046050225.1 Bacteroidota bacterium
GCACTTTAATTAAATTTCATATGTTTAATTAAAAATAAATATGAATAAGTTAATTATCTTTTTATTTATCTGTTGCTTACACTTGCAAGTTCGTGCACAATCTTCCGCTGAGAGAAAAGAAAAAGTAACACATTCAGACTCGGCAACTTACTTATCCAGTGCAGCCAAACAAGCATGCTCCTGTTTAGATAGTATATCGGTAGCGCGCAAAAGCAGTGATTCAATTTCGGCTGAAATTGCACGTTGTATTGACGATAAAGTTATTACGCTTCAATTGATGTATGCCCTCCTACAAGCGAGTACCGCAAAAGAGGATAAACAAAAAACTATTAACATCAACATCAATTTTAACAAGCAATCTGATAGTTATATTCAAACCTATCGTCAGATAGAAAGATGGCTAAAAGATAGTTGCGGTCGTTTGGCCAAATTACTGGTAGCAAACAATAGTTTATCAGAAAAAAGTTATTCCCAAAATGAAGATGCCATTGATGCCTATGGTTTTGGTGTAAAGTTTATGGATGAACAAAACTATGCAGATGCCATTCCATTTTTTGAAAAAGCGGTACAAATAGATCCGCAATTTGCATTTGCATGGGATAATATTGGTATTTGTTATCGCAAAATCGGCAATTATGAAAAAGCCATTGCAGCTTATCGTAAATCTTTGGAAATAGATCCCAAAGGCGTTACGCCTTTACATAATTTACCGGTGGTGTTTGAATTGCAAAAAGAATATGATTTAGCCTTGGCCGGATATAAACAGTTAGCGCAAATATTTCCTGAAGATGCCGAAGCATATTTTGGACCGGGAAGAATCTACTTTATTTACAAAAAGGATAATGAAAAAGCTTTGGATTATTTATGCAAAGCGTATTTGAAATATATCCAATCAAAATCACCCTATCGGGTAGATGCTGAAAACATTATCAGTTTAATTTACAAAGAGATGAAGGCCCAGAACAAAACGGATGTGTTTGATCAAATTTTAAAGGATAATAATATTTCAACCAAGTAATTCATTTAAAGTACCGTTAAAAAAAATGCTGCCAATGGCAGCATTTTTTTTAATAACTATTTTGATAAATTAAACATCGGTTGCTTCTCCGTAAGCCACCGCTGTAGCTTCTTTCAAGCCTTCGCTCATGGTTGGATGCGGATGAATAGCATTCAAGATTTCGTGTGCCGTAGTTTCTAATTTACGTGCCACTACCGCCTCAGCAATCATTTCGGTAACATTCATACCAATCATATGACAGCCTAAGAATTCGCCATATTTAGCATCATAAATCACTTTAATAAAACCTTCGGTGGCTCCGGCAGCGCTTGCTTTACCGCTAGCCATAAATGGAAACTTGCCTACTTTAACTTCGTAACCAGCATCCTTAGCTGCTTTTTCGGTATAACCTACTGAAGCAATTTCAGGAGAGCAATAGGTACAACCCGGAATATTGTTGTAATCAATAGGTTCAGGATGATGACCTGCCAAGTGTTCTGCAGCATTAATGCCTTCTTTAGCTGCTACGTGCGCCAAAGCTTGCCCAGGTGTACAATCACCAATTGCATAAATGCCCGGAACGGATGTTTGACCATTTGCATCAACTACAATTTTACCTTTTTCGGTTTTGATACCCACTGTTTCCAATCCGATATTTTCTATATTGGCTACAACCCCAACCGCACTTAATAAGATATCTGCCTCTAATACTACTTCACCTGCAGCAGTTTTAACTTTTGCTTTAACACCGGCGCCGGTTGTATCAACACTCAACACTTCACTATTGGTCATGATATCAATTCCTTGCTTCTTATATTGTTTCTCTAGTTCTTTAGAAATATCTTCATCTTCAACCGGAACAATTCGAGGCATGAATTCAACAATGGTAACTTTGGTACCCATACTGTTGTAGAAATAGGCAAACTCACTTCCAATTGCTCCGCTTCCACAAATGATCATACTTTTAGGTTGACTTTCCAACACCATCGCTTTGCGATAACCAATGATTTTAACATCATCAATTGGCATCGTTGGTAATTGACGTGCGCGACCGCCGGTTGCTATGATAATATTCTTAGCTTCTTCCACTTTTTTAGAACCATCTGCTGCCGTAATTTCTAATTTGCCCGGAGCAACTAGCTTTCCAAAACCCATAATAACGTCAATCTTGTTTTTCTTCATCAAGAATTGAACGCCCTTACTCATTTTTTCAGCTACGCCGCGACTGCGTTTAACCACGCCGCCAAAGTTGTGAATTGGATTTTGTAACTCAATACCGTAATCAGCAGCATGCTTTGCATATTCATACACTTGCGCACTCTTCAATAAAGCTTTGGTTGGAATACAACCCCAGTTTAAGCAAACACCACCCAAGCTCTCTTTTTCAACGATAGCTACTTTTTTACCTAATTGACTAGCTCTGATAGCTGCGGGATAACCACCCGGGCCACTACCTAGAACGATTACATCATATGCCATAAATGAAATTTAATGTTTTACGTTTATGTTGGTTAATGCAAAACAAGCAAAACCTGAAATTGTTAATGGAAGTTTCAAATGCGCCTGAAATGCGTTGCGAAGGTACTGCAAAGCCAATAATCTCCCAAACCGATTCGGGAGGAATCAATCATTTTTTTTCAGTAGCCAAACGTTGTTCGGCAATCGTTTTTAAAGACCGAATACTTACATTTAATTCGAATCCGATGAGCAATACCAAAGAATTTATATAAATGAGGGCCATCAACACAATGATGGTACCTATACTGCCATATAAAGCATTATAACGGCCAAAACTATTCACAAAATATGAAAAGCCTAAAGTGGCCATAATACTTAGAAAAGTGGCTAAAATAGTACCGGGAGAAACCAATTTCCAACGTTTTTTTACCGCAGGCGCAAATTTGTAAATAAAAGCGATGCTGTAAAAAATAAGTCCTACGATAAAAATCCATCGTACATAAAAAATAATTTCGCGCACCACGGCATTTTTAATGCCCATCCATTTTAGCATGGCTCCTTGTGAGATTAATACAATCAACAATCCCAACACCAAAGAAAAAATAAGTGCGGTTAAACGAATGGCCACCCACCGATCGTGCAAACCCTTTCGTTTTTCAAAGCCGATATAATTTTTATTGAAAGATCGCATTAGCCCCATCATAGCGTTGGATGCAAAAAACAAAGCCAGAACAAGACCAAATGATAAAAGTCCAATCTTTGATTCATCTATAAACGAATCTACAAATCGAATTAAATTAACATTATGCACTTTGGCCGGTACGATTTCGGTTATTAATGCATGTAACTCTTTTTTAATGGTAACCTTTTTAATAAAAGGCATGTGGGGAACCAGGGTAAACAAAAACAAAAATGACGGTGGCACTGCCATAATAAAGTTATAAGCAATAGCACTGGCTCGTTCGGTTAAACCCACTGTTTGTATTTGACGATAAAAGAATAATAATACGTCGTAAAGCGGCACTCCCTCAAATCCCGGCAGGTAAACCAGCTTGGTTTTCTTCAGCACAAATGCCAAAGGCGTTCGATGTAAAATAAATTTTTCTAGCTGTGTCAAAATAGATGAGAATACGATTCAAACTGTAAGATACCAATCATTTTGCGGCTTTTGCTTGTTCAATACTCAATGCATCTTGATAGGCTTTTGCATATTGTAAATGTTCTTTATAAGTGGTTGCAAAATTAGAATATCCGTTAAAATCAGGTTTTGCAACAAAATACAAATAATTGGTAGTAGGTGCATTGAGCACTGCTTCTAACGTTTTTACCGAAGGGGTGCAAATAGGCCCCGGCGGTAATCCAAAAACTTTATAGGTATTAAAAGGAGATTCAAATTGTGTATGCTTTTGATAAATTCGCGTTAGCGCAAAGTTTTTAAGTGCGAACTTCACCGTTGGATCAGCACCCAACCGCATACCGGTTTCTATCCTATTTAAATAAACACTCGCAATTTTACCCTTATCCTCTGCCATATTGGTTTCTTCTTCTACAATACTGGCTAAAGTATAGGCTTGTATAGGTGTTAAATTCAATCCATTTGCTTTTTGTACCCTTTCTGCTGTCCAAAATTTTTGTTGCTCAGCTATTAGCTTTTTAAGAATTCGATTAGCTGATGTATTCCAATAAAATTCATAGGTGTTTGGTATAATAAGGGTCATAAAGGTATTGCTGTCAACACCCCACTTTTTCAAGGTATCTGAATTGGTGATTAATTGGCTAACCTCTTCTAAATCGCATTCAAAATTGTCGGCTATTTTTTGGGCAAATTCGCTGGGAAGTCGAAGTTTATTTATTACCAATTTCACGGGGGTTTGTCGGCCATTTTTTAAGGTACGTAATATGGTAAGCACACTACTTCCTTTTTCGAACACATACTTACCCGGTTTAACTTGATTTTTTAGACCAAAAAAGCCAGCTAACACATCAAAAGTTGTGGTATTGCCTACAAAACCTTCTGCACTTAATTGCGTTTGCACATCGGCATAGGTACTGCCGGATTTAATATATAAAGCCTTTTTATTTTCGGCAAACTGGGTTGTACTTTTTAAAACCAAATATCCAACAATCGAAACACCGATTAAGAGAATCAAAAAAAATAAGGAGAGAAACCGTTTCATCATGCTGTTAGATTTAAGTGTCTAAATTATAATAAAAAACCTCGTCGAAGTTCGACGAGGTTGCTAATAATTTCAAAAAAGAATTAATGCGTTGTATCAGCGTTCGGAGCTGTTGCCGGTGCATTATTTGCAGGAGCAGCTGCGCCTGGCAATGTTGCAGCAGGTTTAGCTGATGGCAAGTTTGCAGGAGCTGTTTCCATTAATTTTTCACTTGCTTTATTTGAACCTGTGTTTGATGCGGGAATAAATGCAGGAGAAACGATACAAAGAATACCAACCAACGCTGCAAAAATCCAAGTACCTTTTTCTAACACATCTGTGGTTTGCTTAACACCCATTAATTGGTTTCCAACACCACCAAATGAACCACTCAATCCACCACCTTTAGGATTTTGAATTAAAACGATTAAACCAAGCACTACAGAGAAAATAATTATCAGAGCGCCGAATAGAATTAACATATTATACTTCTTTTAAGTTTTTAATTTGGGATGCAAAGAAAACACTTTTAGCGGGATTCAGCAAACTTAATTTTTCCAGCACTTCTATCGCTTGTTCATGTTTTCCTTGTTGAATCAAAATATTGGCCATCGCCTCGGTAACTACCGTATCATTGTTATTGGATTGCTCAGCCAATTGTTGAATGGCTTTATCGGCCATTGGACTTCCGGCGTTAGCCGCAACATCGCCTGGATGCACTTTTTTCATGGTTTTTAACCATTGCGTAAAGCTTTTTAATTGATTACTCAATTTGTCATTCGGCTTCAGTACATCAGTAATTTTAATCCCTTGACTAGCAAAATAATCACTGGTATGAAGCGGTTCAAATAACAAGGCTTCTGCTGCAGCATCCTCGTTAATGGTACTATTTGGATTTTTAATCGCAGCAATTGCTTCCGTTAACGCAGTGTTATCTACGGGCATTTCATTCACTTGAATGGCAATTTCACTTACTTCATCCTGATTATCAGTTGATTCTGATGGATCTTCTGCTACAACTTCGGCGCTTGTTTCGGTATCATTTGTTCCTTCCTGCTCCAAACTTTGCACTTTTTCATCCACCTCCTCCGCCACAGCATCTTCGATATTTAATGTATCAACTACCTCCGTATTGCTTTCTTCAGCTATTAATTCACCAAATTGATTTACTTGTAAAGCCTGATTTTCGGAAATGGAATTTTCTTGTATCATTTCCGGTGCAATTACCTCATTATTGAATGCTACATCGGCAACAACGGCTTTCTTATTCGTTTTCAATTGATATTGCAACCAATATGGATTATTAAACAATAGTGCGGTTTTTGCCATTTGCTGCTCATACCCCACTTCATTTTCATGCATCATCTTCAATAAAAAGAATTGCGCGGCACTAAAATAAGGGTGCGCCTCTGTAAGGTCCTCTAATTGCTTACGCGTAGAAGCCTCATTTAAATCCGCATTAAAAATTGATGAAAAAACTGCAGCTAATGGATCCATTTGTCAAAACTACTGTAATAACTGAAATATGAAAAATTCAAGTGGATTTTATCCAAAAGAATTACCAATTAGAAAATATTTTATTAAAAATAGCATCCACCGTATTTTTAACAATATCGCTGTTTAGCGAAGATTCAGCCTGTGCCAAACTTTGGGTTGCGGCAAAATCGAAATTGGAAGAAACATCTGTTTCAAAACTCTTCTTATTATCTTGATTATTCTTAAAAATCAAATGAAAGCCTACTACCAATCGATTGGTACTAGCTGTTCCGGCTGTTGCACCGGTTGTAATCACCGAATAATCACTAATGTAGCCACTAATATCAAAGTCGGCATTGTCGTCATTCACTTGGCGCAAACGCGTATTACCAATAATTTTGAATTTAAGTCGCTCCGTTAATTGCGGGCTTAATTGCGGATTAACATATCGCGCTTTATTTTCAAGATAATTTACACGAAAAGTTTTTATTTCAGGGGGAATAGAAACATCGTTGAAAGAATACTTGCAAGTAGCAAAATTAAAAATGGGCAGCATAAAAAGCAGCAAAGCCCATTTCCAACTATGTTTGGGTCGATTAAAGATCTTCGATATCATATTCTTTCAATTTGCGGTAAAGGGTTCTTTCGCTTATGCCTAAATCAGAAGCAGCATCTTTTCGCTTGCCGCGATGCTTTTTAAGCGCCTTGATGATGAGTTCTTTTTCTTTATCGATAATGCTTAATGATTCTTCTACCGCATCCAAATGTTGAATATCATCAGGATGTTGATTTAAGATAACCGGTTGCGCATGTTGCGGGTAAGTCGCCACCGGCATGGCCGCTTTATTATACTCCGGCACTAAATTTTCATTGGTATTGTTGTAAACCGGTATATGTTGTGCCATTCCGGGGTTTTGCAAGATATCAAAGAACATTTTTTTAAGTTCATTCACATCCTTTTTCATGTCAAAAAAGAGTTTATATAAAATCTCTCTTTCGTTGGCAAATTCTTGTTGCGAAACGGCTCCTTTACCTCCGGCTAAAACCGGTAAGCGATTAAATTGACTTAAATCCGGTAAAAAGGTTTTTAGTTCTCTGGCCGATATTACTTTTTCTTTTGACAGTACTGATATTTGCTCGGCAATATTTTTCAATTCACGAACATTACCCGGCCAAGGATAGCTCATCAATACATTTCTGGCTTCTTCATCTAATTGCACCGGTGCCGCACGATATTTATCGGAGAAATCAGCAGCAAATTTTCTAAATAACAATGGCACATCTTCTTGACGGTCGCGAAGCGATGGAACGCGGATGGGCACAGTATTTAAGCGATAATACAAATCTTCTCTAAACCTACCCGACTGTGAAAATTCTAACAACTCTTTGTTGGTTGCGGCAATTACTCGAACATCCGTTTTTTGTACCTTACTGCTACCTACTCGAATGTATTCCCCGGCTTCTAATACACGTAATAATCGCGCTTGCGTACCCAATGGTAATTCACCAATTTCATCCAAGAAAATGGTACCGCCATTTACCGTTTCAAAATATCCTTTTCTGCTATCAACCGCACCGGTAAAAGAACCTTTTTCGTGACCAAAAAGTTCAGAATCTATCGTTCCTTCAGGAATGGCGCCGCAGTTAACCGCAATAAAGGGGTTATGTTTACGCGCACTTAATGCATGAATAATTTGAGAAAAAACCTCTTTACCAACGCCACTTTCTCCGTTAATTAAAACACTTAAGTCGGTGTTAGCTACCTGAACCGCAATATTTAATGCATGGTTCAATTCGGCAGCATTACCTATAATGCCAAACCTATTTTTAATACTTTGTAAGTCCATAATCAGTTATTAGAAGTGCTTTCTATTGCAAAATTAATGACACAGTTCATACAAATGACAAAAAGTCATTAAAAAAGATTTTTCTAACAAAGTTTTAGCAAATAATAAAGGGTGGCCTATTATTCAGAAATAGAACGTTTTCCGGTTAATTCAGCGGGGTTACCCCGATAGATACCCCACGCGTCTAAATTGCGTGTAGCGATTGAACCTGCTGACAAAACTGCATGTGAGCCTACTGTTACTCCGGGGCCTACCATGGATTTTGCACCAATCCAAGCACCGGCTTCCAAATGAATGGGGCCGGTAATTAAATCAAAACTTTCTTTTTTGTAATTATGGTTTCCGGTTAGTAATAATGCACCTTGAGAAATGGTAACACTGTTATCCATTCTAACTTGATCAAGGTTATCTATCCATACATTCTCTCCAATCCAACAATAATCGCCTACGATTAGTTTCCAAGGATACTTAATATTCACGCAAGGTTTGATTACCACCCCCTTGCCTATTTGCGCGCCAAACAACGACAGTAACCCGGCTTTAAAGCCTGATACCGGTAGCCAGGCAGATTTTAAAAACAGGATGTTGCAATAGTACCAAGCAATTTGCTTTAGCTTGCCTGCTCCAATATGCAGCGTAGGCTTGAATAATGCATTATTTACTTGTTTCATCGTTTACTTATTGAAAGATACGCAGATATTGTTCTTTTGCCGCATGCTGCTTTAAATAGTTGTTTGCAAAGCTCCATGCACCACTTGCCCATTCATTCCAATTAATTTGCGGCATGTTTACTAGTTCTTGAAGTGTTTGCTCAAACTTTTCCGGTGCTTGCAAAGCAAGATCCCAACCGGCTTTATGAATTGGTAAATTTAACCAAGGTGTTTGATCGCTGATTAATACCGGACGGCCGGCCAACAAGGCTTCAAAGATGGCATGACCAAAATTTTCGCCGGTTGTTGGTAACATAAAAACATGGTGCTGTTTAATTAAATCAGGTATTTGCCCGTGTTCAACTGCCCCTGCAACCGTTATTTGAATATTGGGTTTAAAATTTTTGATGAGCTGCAAACACTGTTCCCAATATGCTGCATCTTCTGCCGGGCCGGCAATCGTTAAAGCAATTTGACCACTTAATTGTGGCAAGCTTTGTAATAAGAATTGCAGATTTTTAATGGCCACAATGCGGGCGATATATACAATTTT
>JBJOQA010000188.1:0-5483 GCA_046050225.1 Bacteroidota bacterium
TACTAGCAAATAGAGTGAACATACAAGCCGAGTAAAAGGGAACAAAACAGGTTACTAAAAGAAAAACGATGTTTTAAAGGCTAAAAAGTAGGTTTTGTGAATTATGAAAAAACGCCCTAAAAGTATGTTTGTATGCAAATTGTATGCAAATGGCAGAAATAAAAAAGGGTCTCAATTGCTTGAAACCCTTTACTGTACTGCGCTCTCCCTGTTGGACTTGAACCAACGACCCTCTGATTAACAGTCAGATGCTCTAACCAACTGAGCTAAGGAGGAATATCCAATTCCTTTTACAGAATTTCCCTTAACGGGACGCAAAAATAAGGTTTTTCAGTTTGCAAACAAATTGATGAACCATTTTTTTTGAATAAGTACTATTTTTTTTCTTCAATTCCTACAAAAACGCCCTCTTCTCTTACTTCAACCGGGTACGGACGCAGATAATAGCCCTCGCCCGACACATTTCTACCGTTTTTTAGGCTAAAGCGATAACGGTGCAGCGGACAAACAATATTGCCCATGGCATCTATAAACCCATCTGCCATTCTTCCGCCTGCGTGCGGGCAGCCTGCTGAGCAACCACTTAAACCTTCCTTGGTTTTACTAATGCATATTTTTTTACCGGCAACCTCGCATTGCACCATTCCGTTAGCCTGCCAAGCTAATTCGTTGGGATGTTCGGCAATTTTATGCCAATGCAAAGTTGAATTCATAATGCAAATTGATTAATAGAAGAACTCAGCTCTATAAGGGTATCTTATTTGATACATGTCGCGCACTTTATTTAAAATCGTTTGACGTAACACGTCCATATTCTTTTTCTCTAAAGCCGATACAAACACGCAATTGTTGCGGGTTTCATTCATCCAACGCGTTTTTAAATCATCTAAAATTTCTTGCTTCACCTCATCTTCCAACCATTGATCAAATGTGATGGTTTCGTAGCGATCCATCTTATTAAAAATTACAATGGTAGGCTTTTCTTGCGCGCCAATATCTGCCAAGGTTTTGTTCACCACCGCCAATTGCTCTTCGTATTGCGGATGCGAAATATCTACCACATGCAATAAAATATCCGCTTCACGTACTTCATCTAAAGTGCTCTTAAAACTTTCTACCAAGTGATGCGGTAGTTTACGAATGAATCCAACGGTATCACTTAACAAAAATGGCGTTTGCTCAAATACCACTTTACGTGTGGTGGTATCGAGTGTTGCAAACAATTTATTTTCGGCAAATACTTCACTTTTACTCAGAACCGTCATTAGTGTTGATTTACCCACATTGGTATAACCTACCAACGAAACGCGAATAAATTCACCGCGTTCTTTACGTTGGGTAAAAGCTTGTTTGTCGATTTCGGCCAAACGACGACGCAACAATGCAATTTTATCTTTTACAATCCTACGATCGGTTTCAATTTCGGTTTCACCGGGGCCACGCGTACCCACACCGCCACCTTGGCGTTCCAAATGCTTCCACATCCCCTTCAAGCGTGGTAAAATGTATTGATACTGGGCCAACTCTACCTGTGTTTTTGCTTGCGCGGTTTGTGCCCTACTCGCAAAAATATCTAAGATTAAATCGCTTCGATCGATGGTTTTTACACCTAAAATCTTTTCGATATTTAAAATTTGAGAGCCGGTTAATTCATCATCAAATACCACCAAATCTACATCCCGATTAGATTGAACATAACGTTGAATTTCTTCTAACTTTCCTTTACCTACAAATGTTTTACTATCGGGGTGACTAAGTTTTTGCACAAAACGTTTCACGGCAGTTACGCCTGCAGTTTCGGCCAAAAAGGATAATTCATCCAAATATTCGTTCAACTGTTGCTCGGTTTGTTGCGGGGTTATAATGCCCACCAACACTGTTTGTTGTTCTTGTTTTTGTATTCTTTTTTCTATCAATGTATGATTGATTTAACTGCTGTAATTATTGGATTGCAAAACTGCTGCAAACCAAATCTTCTACAAAAGTAAAACGTTCCACCGGCAGATGGAACGTTTTTTTATAAAGCGCTTTACTTTCGTTATTGTGGGTTGCTACTTGCTTGCGCCATGGGCAACCATTTCTTCATTTCTTCACAAGTTTGAAATGCTTTGTCGATACGAATATAATAGCCTGTAATTTTTTCATTGAACCATTTGTCTAACACATCGTTCTTTTTCACTTCCAAAGCACGTTGTGCAATCTTATTATAATCGTCTTTTAAGTTTTCGCGGTGTGGTTCGCTACGGCTCATTAAGTAAACAATACGAACGGCTTTACGGCTACGTTCGTCTGAATAATCAACCGGAACAGAGTATTGACCAACTTGTAATTCTTTCATCATCAATACCAAGTCTTTATCCAATTGATCTAAAGTGATAGACGTGCTGCCTTCGGCGTTTGTTTTACGACCGGCCGTAAACTTACTGTTTTCGTCTTCGCTATAACGTGCAACCGCTTCACCAAAACTAGTGGCACCGGTGATAATGAGGGCACGTACAGAATCTAATTTTTGCTTGGCCGCATTGATTTCTACTTTGGAAATTTGCGGAATTTTTAAAATATGACGAACAACCGCATCATCTCCTGCACGGCTTACTAATTGAACAATATGGTAACCAAATTTACTTTTGAAAGGGTTAGAAACTTGGCCTTCTTTCAACGAGAAGGATTTTGCCATAAATGCCGGATCCCACTGGCGTTCGTTACGATTGATATTATATTCCCCTGCGCGATCTTTACTACCCGGATCATCTGAATATAAGGAGGCTAAGGTTTTCATATCCTTTCTGCCTGATTCTAGTTGTTGTTTGAAGGTTTTTAACTGTTCCATGCAGTATTCTTCCGCATCTCTACTTGCTTTTGGATACACCACAATTTGACCGATTTCTAATTCACTTTCATAAAAAGGTAAACTGTCTACCGGAATTTTATCAAAATAGGCTTTCACTTCATTTGGGGTAATGCGTACATTTTCAACGATTTTATTACGCATGGCGGCTGCCAGTTTTCTATCTCTAAAACCTTCCTTAAAGTCTTCTTTTAATTGATACAAGGTACGACCTGAAATTTCTTCTAATTTTTCTTTAGAACCATAGGCGTTGATAAATCCTCTGATTTGATTATCAATATCCGCTTGAATTTCTTCCTCCGTTACCGGCAATGAATCTTTTTCGGCTTGTAATACCAAGGCTTTAATACCCATTGCTTGCTCTAAAGTCATGCAAGCTGCATTTTCGGGTATTTCGGCTCCTTGACGTTGCATATCTAAGATTGCATTGTCGATATCGCTTTTAAGAATGATTTTATCGCCAACAACCGCAATGATGCGATCGGCAACTACTCTTTTTGGTTGTGCGTAAACCGCTACGGTTGCAAAAAGCAGTACAATAATGGTAAAAAAGTGCTTCATCAGTTCAATTTGAGCTCAAAAATAAGGCAGATGATGGACTACCACTCATCTGCCCCGGTATTTAACAAATGTTTGCAGCAAGTATGCTACAAGGAAGGGCCGGTTTTGATACCGACCCTTTTTGTTATAAAGTACGTTTAACTTCTACTTCTTCAAATGCTTCTACAATATCACCCACTTCTAAGTTTGCATAATTTTTAATGGAAAGACCGCACTCCATGTTATTGGCTACTTCTTTCACATCGTCTTTATAGCGTTTCAAGCTACCTAATTCGCCGGTAAAGATTACAATACCATCTCTTACCAAGCGGATACGGTTGTTACGTGCGATTTTACCCTCAATAACGATACATCCGGCAACGGTAACCTTATCAAACTTATAGGTTTCTTTAATTTCCACATTGGCAAGGATTTTCTCTTCAACGGTTGGTTCCAACATCCCCTCCATTGCGCTTCTGATTTCTTCAATGGCGTTATAGATGATAGAGTACAGCTTAATTTGAATCGATTCGCTTTCGGCCAAGCGATTTGCTTGAATGGAAGGACGAACGTTAAAACCGATAATGATTGCATCCGATGCATTCGCCAAGGTAACATCACTTTCGGTAATGGCACCCACCGCTTTGTGAATTACTTTCACCACGATTTCTTCGGTGCTCAATTTTTGTAATGAATCACTCAAGGCTTCAACCGAACCATCCACATCACCTTTGATAATTACATTAAGTTCTTTAAAGTTACCCAATGCCAAACGACGGCCGATTTCATCCAACGTAATATGTTTCTTCGCACGCATACCTTGCTCACGCAAGATTTTACCGCGTTGATAAGCTTTTTCTTTTGCTTCGCTTTCGTCGGCGTAAACCTTAAAGGTTTCACCGGCTTGCGGCGCACCATTCAAACCAAGAATTAATACCGGAGTGGATGGCGGAGCTTTTTCAATGCGTTGGTTACGTTCGTTGTACATGGCTTTTACTTTACCAAAGTATTGGCCCGATACAATCATGTCGCCTTGATTAAGGGTTCCGTTTTGTACCAAGATGGTGGCAACGTATCCTCTACCTTTATCCAAAGAAGCTTCAATAATGGTTCCGTTTGCCGTTTTATTCGCATTGGCAGTCAGCTCCAAAATATCAGCTTCTAACAATATTTTTTCCAAAAGCAAGTCAATATTCAGTCCTTTTTTCGCACTGATTTCTTGACTTTGGAATTTACCACCCCAGCTTTCCACCAAGATGTTCATTCCGGCTAATTGTTCTTTAATTTTTTCGGGATTAGCACCATCGCGATCAATTTTATTAATCGCAAAAATCATCGGTACGTTTGCTGCTTGCGCATGCGAGATAGCCTCTTTGGTTTGTGGCATCACCGCATCGTCGGCTGCAACTACAATTACCGCAACGTCGGTTACTTTAGCACCACGCGCACGCATCGCTGTAAAGGCTTCGTGACCCGGCGTATCTAAGAAAGTGATGGATCTTCCGCTTTCTAGTTTCACCTCATAGGCACCGATATGCTGGGTGATACCACCCGCTTCACCGGCGATTACATTGGTGTTTCGAATATGATCCAACAATGAAGTTTTACCGTGATCTACGTGACCCATGATGGTTACAATTGGGGCGCGCGGTGTTTTTTCGGCATCATCTTCATCTACCTCTTCATCTTCCAATTCGGCGGCATCTTCTACACCGATAAATTCTACTTCGTAGTTGAATTCGCTGGCTACCAGTTCAATAACATCGGCCTCTAGGCGTTGGTTAATTGAAACCATGATACCCAGGTTCATACATTTGCTAATCACATCCGCAAAAGAAACGTCCATCAAACTGGCCAATTCACTCACCGAAATAAATTCGGTTACTTGTAATTTGTTGCCTTCGATGCCCGATGCTTCGCGTTGTTCGGCCAGTTCATCACGTTTAGCTTTACGGTATTTTGCTTTTAGGCTCTTACCGCGACCGCTTTGACCTGATAATTTGGCTTGCGTTTCCTTGATTTTATCTTGAATTTCTTTTGCGTCGATTTCACGATCTTGACGAGGGGCCGGTGGACGGTTATTAAATCTACCGCC
>JBJOQA010000189.1:0-5884 GCA_046050225.1 Bacteroidota bacterium
CATCGAACGAATTGCCCCAATGCCGCACGTTTATTGGCCAATTATGGGCATCGTGTAGTAAAAACAAAATGGGCCAAAAACAAAGAAATATCTTTTCTTACGGGCTTAAAAATTGTGGGATTAGATGATGTGGGCGTGATTCATAAAATCACCAACCTCATCAGTGGCGAAATGCGTTTCAATATTTCGGCAATGAGCATTGAAGCAAAAGACGGCATCTTTGAAGGAAATATAAAAATCTTTGTACACGACAGAGATGAACTTGATGAATTGGTAAACCGCTTATTAGCCTTACATGGCATTGAACGTGTTGACCGTTATGACACCGAATAATTTACTTACTAACGATATAGCATAAACGAAATGAACGAATTAATTACACGCATCACCGAACAAGCCGGCATTACCGACGAACAAGCCATTAAAGCATTAGAAGCGGTTAAAACTTATGTGGTTGAAAAATTTCCGATGCTATCGGGCGCCGTTGAAAACTTATTTGGCCCATCGGCCGATTCAAATGATTTGCCGTAAATAAAAAACATTAAAAGATTTTTTGTTTTGGTCATATAACCTACAACAGTGGAAAGAAGCAAGTGCTTTTCACTGTTGTAGCAATGACAAAAATAACTCAGGAGTGAAAACTGAAATGGTAGCTTTTTTATAGTTTTTAATATTTCTAGTTATAATTGTTTCCAAGTTATTTTCAATTGCACAGGCATATTGAATAGCATCTTCAAAATCTGAAACAATTGCCAAATCGATAGTTCTACTATCTACCGGCAATACCTGAACAAGCGACTTAAACTTACCTATAAGTAAACGAGAATTTGCTGAAGAATCCTGTGCGCGTAACACATAGTCAATATTAGAAAAAGAAAGCGAGGAAACGTAAATTTTAGTTCTACGTTTATCCGCCAAAGAAAATAAAATCGCTGCTCTGCAATTAAAGGGTTGTTATCATTTCAAGGTTACTTCAACACTTCCCTACTAATCACCAATTTTTGTATTTCACTGGTTCCTTCTCCAATCGTACATAGTTTGCTATCGCGATAATATTTTTCTACCGGAAAATCTTTGGTATAACCATAACCGCCAAAAATTTGTACCGCATCGGTGCTCACTTTTACAGCAATTTCACTCGCATAATATTTTGCAATAGCGGCTTCTTTAGTCATGGGTAAGCCGCGCATTTTTAAATCACAAGCTTGATTAATTAATAACTCGGCCGCTTCAATTTCCGTGGCCATATCTGCCAACTTAAAACTAATTCCTTGAAAATTACCAATGGGTTGATCAAATTGATGACGCTCCTTTGCATACTGCACCGATGCTTCGTAAGCACCTTTAGCAATTCCCAAACTCAAAGCCGCAATAGAAATTCTGCCACCATCTAGCACTTTCATTGCTTGTTTAAAGCCATCGCCTACTTCACCTAATCGATTGGCATCTGGAATTCTGCAGTTATCAAAAATCATTTCCGCCGTTTCACTGGCACGCATGCCCAATTTATTCTCTTTCTTTCCCGCACTAAATCCGGGTGTACCACGCTCCACAATAAAAGCAGTAGAGTTATTTTTTGTGCGTGGCTCGCCCGTTCTACAAATGACTACTGCTACATCGCCGGTTTTACCATGTGTAATCCAACTTTTAGTTCCGTTTAATATCCATTCATCACCGTCTTTTATAGCCGTTGTTTTCATGTTACCTGCATCACTTCCTGTATTGGGCTCGGTTAAACCCCAAGCGCCTAAAAATTCACAAGTGGCCAATTTAGGCAGGTATTGTTCCTTTTGTGCCTCATTGCCAAATGTCAACATATGTCCTGTACACAATGAATTATGTGCCGCTAAGGATAAACCAACCGAACCACATACTTTGGCAATTTCTTGTATCACTACACTGTATTCGAAATAACTAAGCCCCGAACCGCCATATTGCTCAGGCACCAACACCCCCATTAATCCTAATTGGCCCATCGCCTTAAAAACTTCTAAAGGAAAGGTTTGCGCTTCATCCCATTCCATTACATGCGGACGAATATGTTGTTGTGCAAAATCACGTGCGGTTTGTGCTACTTGCAAAGTGAGTTCGTTGGGCTGAAAATTCATATGTAATCGTTATTGCTTTACTGCAAAATAGGGTAATTTTTACAATACTAACAACTGTTAGTAAAATTTAATGCACGATCAAATATGGACGCACTTGCTGAAAAACAGAATCATTCAATAAATGAATGTTTTTCAAGTCTTCCACCGACCGAAATTTGCCATGCTGCAGACGATAATTGCAAATAACTTTAGCTAAAGCAAATCGTATATAAGGATGCTGTTGCAAGCTCGATTGCTCAGCTATATTTATATCAATTTGTTGAATGGACGGCGTACTAAATTTTAGATAAGGCTTAATGCGTTGATAGGTACTATCCGGCAACCCAAAGGTTTCGGCCACCTGTTCAATTTTGTAAAAACCACCCAATCGTTCTTTAAAACGCACAATTCGCTTGGCAAGTGAAGGACCGATACCGGGTAATCGCTCCCATGCGGCCGAATCTGCATCATTAATATCAAGGGCCAAACTATTCTTAGGGAAAGGTTTTCGCTCCGGCCATTTGGGAAAAGTATCTTGTTGAATACGAACATATGGAACTAACTGTTCAGCCAAAGTAGGCGCAATGCCCCATATTTTTTTGATATCCTCCGGTTTTTTAAACTTTCCGCCCTTATCGCGGTAATGCAAAATAGTAGTAGCCGTTTTCATCGACAATCCCAGCATTTGCCACTGTGTTAACCCAATTTTATTTGGATCGAATTCAAACAATTGCTGCGGCACTATTTTTTCAGTTTGCTTGTATTCGGAAAAAGTTACCGGATGCTGCTTCCATGCTTGCGTTGAATCAACCGTTTCAATTTGCAAGGCGCTTGCAGCCTGAATCCAAGTGGAATCTGCCGAAGATAACAGTGGTTGGTTGGGTTGATAATAAATGGCCAACCCCTTTAAAAAAATCAGTAGGAACAGCAATACAAATAGGCCAATACGCTCTTTTTTTGAAAAGCTAAACCAATCATACAATTGCAGTAAAGAAAACCATTTTTTCATGCAACAATATAGCAACTTACCACACCCAAATACAAGAGAAAACCATCAAACTTTACAGATAATTAGCGCAATATTTCCGGTGATTTTTCGGGTTTTGCATACGCATAGCGTTCTATAAAATGAGGTTGATAATAAGCATCTAACCCCGAGGTACAAATGGTTTGTGCCAAATGATGCGCAATAAAACCATCCGGTTGCAACAAGCCTTCGGCACAAAAAACTTCCTCTACCGCACCAATTACAAAATAGGTTTGGTTATAGGTGATAGGAACAATTTCTTTTAAACTTAGTGAAAATTGTATGGCGCTTTCGGCCACAAAAGGTGCTACTAGGCCGGTTCGATAAATGGGGGTTAATCCGCTTGCGGTAAACTCATCGGCATCCGCCGGATATTTAGCACTTGTTTGATGCGCAGCAGGTAACATATTGGCCTGCACCAAGTTCATGGTATATTGCTTGCTGCGTTCAATATTTTGTAGGGTGTGGGGCGCGGCGGCAATGGGTCGATTTACAAAACCTATTAAGGCAGGATCGGCCCCCAAATGCACAATATTGCTGAAGATGGCAAGATTCGGCTTTCCGTTGGCATGTACCGTTCCTATTAAACAAGCCGATTTATAGCCTGATAAACTATTGATAAAATTGGCGCGGTAAAAGCGCTCCCAAGTTGCAATGGTAGTTGGCGAAAAATGTTGCATATTATCATAATGCTTTTCGCCAAAAAAGGTTCAGCTATTTCCTTTTTTTATTCGCCCTTATCGTCATCTTCCACAATCCGATTTCCAATTAAATCAGCTACTAAGGAAGTCCAACCGGTTTGATGACTCGCCCCTAATCCACTTCCCGTATCGCCATGAAAATACTCGTAAAACAATACTAAATCTTCATTGCCCGGTCGATTAAAAAACCAATTATAATCACCGTAACATTTGCGAGAACCTGCTTCATCGCGCTTAAACAAACTCACCACACGTTCGGTTAACATATCTGCAACCTGCAATAAATTAAGGTACTTACCCGAACCTACCGGACATTCCACCTTCACTTGGTTACCATAAAATTCTCCATACTTTCTTACGGCACGAATAATTAAATAATTAATCGGCATCCAAACGGGGCCGCGCCAGTTACTGTTACCACCAAATAAATTACTGGTTGAATCGCCCGGATCGTATTGAATGGTGTATTGCTCTCCTTTTATTTCAACCGAATAAGGATGCGCCTCATGATACTTAGATAAGGCTCGAATACCGCCGTCGGATAGAAATTCATGCTCATTCAACATCCGCTGCAACAAATGCAATAACCGATCTTTCTGCACCAAAGAAATCAACATCTGTTCGCCATCGCCACGTTCTTCATTAGGCATAAACAATCCGTTTAATTTTCGATATTGCTCAAACCATTGCGTACGCTTTTTAAAGTCCGGCAGTTGCTCAAATACTTCTTTATCAAAATAACTTACCGCAAACAAACTCGTCAACCCTACAATACTTTGAATTTTCAACGGCAAGGGTTCTTCTCCTGTTACGCAAAGGGTATCATAATAAAACTTATCGTCCTCGTTCCACATCAAATGGCTATTCAATGCTTCTGCAATTAATACAAAATGCTCAAAAAATTTAGTGGCCGTATCCTCAAACGCAATATCGTGTTTGGCAATTTCAATCGCCATGTCCATCATGTTCAAGGCATACATGCCCATCCAACTGGTACCGTCGGCCTGTTCTAATTGCATTTCATCGGTAAAATGATGACTGCGATTAAATACGCCGATATTATCTAATCCCAAAAATCCGCCTTCAAAAATATTATTACCGTTACCGTCTTTTCGATTGATCCACCAAGTAAAATTGATAAGTAGTTTTTGAAAAACGCGTTTTAAAAAAACAACATCTTTTTCGCCGCTGGTTTCTTGCTCAATACGATAAATTTCCATGGCGGCCCAAGCTTGCACCGGCGGATTTACATCACTAAAATTCCATTCATATGCAGGCAACTGCCCATCCGGTTTCATATACCATTCACGCATCATCAACAACAATTGATGCTTGGCAAAAACCACATCAACCATGGCCAAGCTAATGCAATGAAAAGCCAGATCCCAAGCGGCATACCAAGGATACTCCCATTTATCGGGCATCGCTATAATATCCTGATTCTTTAGATGCTTCCAATCATGGTTTCGGCCATTTTGCTTACGGTCGTTTACCGGAGTTATACCGTCGCTGGTATTCAACCAACGATCTACATCAAAATGATAGTACTGTTTACTCCATAGCAATCCGGCCAAAGCCTTACGCTGAATATTTCTTAAATCATCTGTAATATCTGCGGGCAAAATCGCACGATAAAAATCATCTGCCTCTTGCTTTCTTACTTCAAATATTTTTTCAAAACCGGGTGTAAATGGTTTTCCATCTTGTGCGCTGGTTAGCCTACAATAAACGGTGCGGGTTTCGCCCGGCTGCAGTTTTAGTTCGTACACCGGACTAAACTTGGTACCCGATTTGATACTTCTGCATGCCGCACGATTTGTTCCTAAAACAATCGCATCATTGATTGCATCTTTGGTAAATACTTGTTTGGGGTTACTCGGATCTACCTTATGCAGGTTGGTATCATTTTCAGTAAATAATTGATCTTGACTTTGCTGAAAATAAAAGTAATACATGCCCAATTTGGGATGATTGACCTTCACCGAAGTTTTATCAATTGCTGTTATTACCGGCTTCTCTGCATTGGGATTATACACCCAACTATTTTTACACCAAAGCGTGGGCAACAA
>JBJOQA010000190.1:0-2864 GCA_046050225.1 Bacteroidota bacterium
AGTGCTTTTTCGGTAAGGTTGATTCGTGCAGTCATATGTGTAAATTAAAGATAAAATCCTTCCGACAAAAGAATTGCGGAAGGATTTTATCTGTTTAAAGGTTATGATTTTAGAAGAAGCCTAATTTGCTTTTGTTGTAAGAAATCAACATGTTTTTAGTTTGGCGATAATGATTCAACATCATTTTATGGGTTTCACGTCCAAAACCAGATTTTTTATAACCACCAAATGGTGCATGTGCAGGGTAGTGGTGGTAACAGTTTACCCAAACACGTCCGGCTTGTATTGCTCTTGGAACCTGATATAATTCATGCGCATCGCGTGTCCAAACACCTGCACCTAAACCATATAAGCTATCATTTGCAATGGCAATGGCTTCTTCGGTAGTTTTGAAAGTAGTTACACAAGTAACCGGTCCAAAAATTTCTTCTTGGAAAATGCGCATTTTATTGTGTCCTTTAAAGATGGTAGGTTGAATATAATAACCACCGCCTAATTCTCCGTCTAATTGATTGGCTGCACCGCCGCAAAGCACCTCTGCACCTTCTTCTTTACCAATTTTCAAATACGATTGAATTTTCTCGTATTGATCGCTAGAAGCTTGAGCACCCATCATGGTGTCCATATCCAAAGGATGGCCGATTTTAATAGCTTTGGTGCGGGCTACCACGCGCTCCATGAATTTATCGAAAATACTTTCGTGTACTAAAATACGTGAGGGGCAAGTACAAACTTCACCTTGGTTAACCGCAAACATAACCGCACCTTCTACTGCTTTATCAAAAAACTCGTCATCAGCATCTGCCACTGAAGGGAAGAAGATGTTTGGCGATTTACCACCTAATTCCATGGTAACCGGGATTAGGTTTTCGCTAGCATATTGCATGATTAAACGTCCGGTAGTGGTTTCTCCGGTAAATGCTACTTTAGAAATGCGGGTAGATTGTGCGAGCGGTTTGCCTGCTTCAGGACCAAAACCTGTAACTACATTTATAACACCGGCAGGTACCACATCTTTAATCAGCTCCATCAAACATAAGATAGATAGTGGCGTTTGTTCGGCCGGTTTAACGATAGTGCAACAGCCGGCAGCAATTGCCGGAGCGATTTTCCAAGTTGCCATTAATAAAGGGAAGTTCCATGGAATGATTTGGCCAACTACACCAATAGGTTCGTGTAAGCAAATGCTCACCGTTGTTTCATCGTGCTCAGAGATACTACCTTCTTCGGCACGCAATACCCCTGCATAGTAGCGGAAGTGATCAATACAAAGGGGTAAATCCACCAAAGTGGTTTCGCGTAAAGCTTTACCATTGTCCATTACCTCTACTGCTGCCAAATAATTTAAATTGGCTTCCATGATGTCGGCAATTTTCAATAATACGTTTGAACGGATTGCTACGGAGGTTTTACTCCAAGTTGCAAAAGCTGCATGTGCAGCATCTAGCGCAAGCTCAATATCATCTTTGGTTGAGCGTGCAGATTTGTTAAGTACTGAGCCATCCACAGGGCTAGTATTCTCAAAATATTGTCCCTGAACAGGTGGAACAAATTGGCCTCCGATAAAATTGTCATAATGAGGCTTAAAGCTTGGGCGTTGCGCAAGTTGTGTCATATAGCAAATCGTGTTTTAGGTTGAATTGCAAGTTTAATTTGAATATTTGCCCTTCATTGTAACGATTGAATCAAAAAATGGCACGATTCTGTCAAAATGAAAATTTCATTACATTTGGAATACAACAGTTGCTTGTTATGCCCAAAAAAATAACCTTAAAGGCCATTGCGCCCACCGAGGAGCGTATGCTTAAAACCTTAGTGGAAAATCGCAGTGTATACTCATTAAATTCGTGTGAATTGAATGTATTTGAAACGTTCAAAGCCGCTGCAGCTGTGCCTTTAACCTTTGGCGATTTTGTGGTAACCTCTATGTTACGAGGGAAAAAAGTGATGCATTTATTTGATAAGCCCGGCTTTGAGTATTTACCCGGTGAAACCGTATTAGTTCCTGCCCATGTTACGATGAAGATTGATTTTCCGGAAGCCACACATGACAATCCAACCCAATGCATAGCATTAGCTTTAGATAATAATAAAATTCAACAAATTGTAAATCGACTTAACGAAGACTATCCCAAAGATGGCACCAACGATTATTGGCGCTTACATCACAATGAATATCATTTTCAAAATAATCAAGATTTAGCCAATACAATCAATAAGGTAATTGATATCTGTTATGGTAAAGATCCAAGTAAAGATATTTTGGCCGATTTGGCTTTGCGAGAAATGGTAGTGCGTATCATTCAAAGTCAGCATTTGACAAAGGTTGAAAGTGCTGATGCTTTTGCCAATGCCAATAGTAATCCACTTTCATTCGTGCTAAATTTTATTCGATTAAATATTGGTCAACAGTTTCAAATGGAGCAACTCAGTAATTTGAGTTGTATGAGTATGCCCACTTTTTATCGTGTATTTAAAAGAGAGTTTGGTATCAGCCCCCTAGATTATATTTTGCGTGAAAAAATCAAAAAAGCCAAGCAAATGATGCAAATCACCAATTTATCGTTGACCGAAATTGGATATGAATTAGGCTTTACATCGCTCAACTATTTTGATCGGCAGTTTAAGCGAATTGAGGGGATTTCTCCAAAACAATACCGTCAATTATTGCAACAAAAGCGCCCCATCAATTAAGGTTTAGTTCTTGTTTGAATAGAAATTTTTTTTTTCAAAAAATGGGTCACTTGTAAAATAATTTCTACAAGCTGTCGTTTTAGCATGCAAAGGGTCCTTTGGCCGAGTGGTTAGGCGGGAGTACGCAATACTTCACACGCAGTTCGAATCTGTTCGGGACCTCAAAAAAA
>JBJOQA010000191.1:0-4570 GCA_046050225.1 Bacteroidota bacterium
TGGCATTGGGTTCTTCCGCGATAGCGACTTAGTAAAACACGATATTGAACTTTGTATAAATTTTGTTCTACTTCTTTAAAAAAATCGGCTATGCCTTGAGCATGTGTAGTGCCTTCCCATAATTGTTGATATTGTTCTTCTGTAAGATCAATAATGGGTTTATGAATCGGGAAGTTGTTAGATCGGGCGCCTTTTACAAATTGTTCGCGCCACCAACCCAACTTTTCACCTTTCCAAGGCGCAACCGCACCTTCATATACACTGAGTTGTTTATTTGGAATTACTAAATCAGGATCAATTCCTAACACTTGCGAAAAGCCTTCGCAAACCGGGCAAGCACCAAACGGGTTGTTGAATGAAAATAAATTTGGTACAGGCTCTTCAAAGGTTAAGCCATCCAATTCAAATTTATTGCTGAAGTGTAGGGTAGTAGTATCATTGATTTGAACCTGCAGTGTACCTTCTCCTTCGTAAAAAGCTGTACTAACGCTATCGGATATACGATGCAAATCATCTTCATCAAATTCCTTCACCACTAATCGATCAATTAATAAATAAGTTGCATCCGGTAAATCGGCAACGCCTTCTTCCATCAATTCTTCAATGCGCTTAGGTGCTAATTTTCCGGTTTCATCGGCGATTGCCATGCGTGAAAACCCTTTTTGCAACAATATATTCAGTTCTTCAAGGGGTTTTCGGTTGCGGTGTTGTTTAAAGGGAACCAAAATCAAGACCTTGCTGCCGGCCGCTTGTACCCTAATAGCTTGTATCACATCTTTAACGTCGTCCTTTTTAACCTCTCGGCCACTTATAGGAGAAATGGTTTTACCGGTGCGTGCATATAACAAACGTAAGTAATCATAAATTTCGGTCATACTACCCACTGTAGAGCGTGGGGTGCGTGTAATTACTTTTTGTTCGATGGCGATGGCAGGGCACAAGCCTTTTATATAATCTACATCCGGCTTATTCATCCTTTGCATAAACTGCCTGGCATAGGCGCTCAAACTTTCGGCATATCGGCGCTGCCCTTCGGCAAATAAAGTATCAATGGTTAAAGATGATTTACCGCTACCCGAAACACCGGTTACTACTACTAATTGATTTCGCGGAATGGATACCGATACATTTTTCAAATTGTGCACACGTGCACCTTTGATGTAAATGCCCGATTCTGCAACTTCAGTAGTGGTTGCTTTCTTTTTATTGGTTGTTGATGTTGCCATAATATGCGATTGCAAAAATACTAAGAAGTTTAGTAGTAGCCTTGAACTATTATAAGGAATGAAAAAAGGAATAGTTCAACTAAAATGAAATACTCGTTTTTTTCCTACAAAGCGATGGCTGAAATTTTATTAAAAAAAAAGTTAAAAAAAATTTGGTGGTTTCAAAATGGATGCTATCTTTATGGTCCAATATTCAATCTACGTGAAAAGCCGGATGACATCTTAAGTCTCTCCAAGCTACCTTCTCTTTGTTGTTTATTGGCCTATTATCCAAATCTATAAACAACCAAAAACCGTAAAATTATGAAATGCCTAACCAGCTTAACTGATCAGCAATTGGTACACCTGTACATTGATGGTAATGCTGATGCGCTCTCTACCCTTGTAACACGTTACAAAGACAAAATTTACACCTCTATTTACCTATTGGTAAAAGACAAGTATTTGGCTGAAGATTTATTCCAAGATGTATTTATTCGTATTATCGACACGTTGAGAAGTGGTCGTTACACAGACGAAGGTAAATTCTTACCATGGGCATTGCGTATTGCACACAATATGTGTGTAGATCACTTCCGTAAAGTAAAACGTAGTCCAAGTATTAAAACTAGCGACGACCGTGATATTTTTGAAGTATTAAACTTTAGCGAGCCCGGTGCAGAACATAAAATGATGCAAAGTCAAAGTCATGATCGCGTACGTAAAATGATTGATATGCTTCCTGAAGATCAAAGAGAAGTGATCATTATGCGTCACTATGCCGACTTAAGCTTTAAAGAAATAGCTGAATTAACAAACTGTAGCATCAATACTGCTTTAGGCAGAATGCGTTATGGTTTAATTAATATGCGCAAAATGATGGCTGAAAAGCAAATCGCATTATAATTCAAAACAAACATTGTTGGTAAAAACAAAAGCAACTTTACGCAACAATTTTGAACACTGTAATCCCTCAAGTATTATAGAACCCTTCTTCGGAAGGGTTTTTTTATACGCGTAGTTTTATTTTAAAAATTTATCGGTGATAATTTCTCCGCTTGCGGTAGTCATTTTTAACCAATAATAACCGTGTGCCCAATGTTGAGAAGGTAAAGCATAGGTATTTACACCCTTTGAAACGAGGTATTGTTGTTGAAAAAGTTTTTGTCCTACCGCCGAAATTACTTCAATCGTAACCGTTTGTTGCAGCGCCGATTGAACTCGAATAATTGCAGGATTGGCAACCGGATTGGGGTGAATGCTAAGAATGGCCGTTGCTTTTACATCGGCCGGAAAATTGGCACAACCACCAATGCTATTTAGATGTTGGTCAATCCACAGTAAACGTTGTTGTAGCCAAGATTTGAGGGTACTAATTTCTTCGCCATAATTAGTAGGGATGGGGTTGGGGTTGGGCCAAATGTACTGCCCTAATGTATTCCATTTTGCAAAATGACGGTTTCGAGCTTCATTGGTTTCAGTGGCCACCGAATCAATCAAATGATTCAAATGTGCTTCCGATAAGGTGCCGGTTCTTAAACTTTTCCATCTGCAAAGCAATTTTGCTTGAAAAGCGGTGTCGGTGTTTAATACCGACCACCAAAAGGGTACTTGAAAATAATCGCCGGGGCAAACCGAATTAAATTGCCATGCCCAGCCACTCGTTAATTCGCCGTTACAATAATTGGCATTTCTAAATCCGAGATCGTAATCCCATACCGGACCGGCTTTTATTTTGCTATCAATGCTATTTCTGTTTTTATTTAAAAAGGTACTGATGCGATATCCATCCACATTTTTGCTGATTTCATTCACGATAAAATAATCGATGAAACTGCTGTCTTGTGCAAATTTTCTCCAACCTACCAGAGGGTCTTGGAAACGGGGGCTATTTAAAGCGGTTTCAAAACTATCCACATATCGAGCAAGGTATTGCTGTTGTGCAGGTACAATGGAGCTTAATTTGGGGTAGATATAGCTATACTGAATGCGTGAAGTGCCTGCTGAATAATTGGAAAACCAACCATCGGCTTCCTTGTCTATACTAAAGATATAGCCACCGGTTACGGCATCACCTGCAACATCAATACTGTTGAGTTTCATCACATTTACTCGACCAACATTACGTTTTATTTTTTCCATGAATACATAAATGCCTCGATATTCGCCATTCACTACCAGTTCTACATAACGCGTGTGTGAAGCCCAATTACCTAATTCTCTACTTATCGTGTAGGCAAGAACGTTACGCATCAACGTTTTATCGGTATAGGGTGCATATAATATCCAATCGCTTTCGGCCGGTAGGCCAAAAATTGATCGATTAACACCACTTCCTGCATTATTCCACAATTCCAACCCATAAGATTTCATGGGAAACATTTGAGAAGATTGACCACGATATTCAATGCCAATTTTTCCGTTGTAATGATTGAACGGATCGGTAATTTGATTTCGAACACCTTCTCCATTATAAATGATGCCCATATCCGCCATTATTTTAGGGTCATCCACAATGGTATTGCCATTGGTATTGATAACCACAATCGGGAGATTGGACGATTGAAAACTTTGAGCAACATTTGTTAAGCAAAATAACAATGCAATAGCTTGGCAGGTAATATAGCGTAGCATGATAATGGCAGTATTTTACACGATTGGTTGTGATTCCAATCGCAGATAGATGTCAAAATTAATTAACATTTTGCGGTTACTAAGAAATATTACAGTTTTACAGCAATAATTACAAAGTATGGAACAATTGGGTGAAGTTTTTTTGCAATCGGCCATAAAGCGGCTTGGGTATTATAAGCAATTGGCTGATGCAACTTTTGAACGTTTAGAGGATGCAGCTTTTCATTTTAGGCCTGCCAATGAAAGCAATAGTATTGCCATCATTATTCAACATGTTAGTGGAAATATGTTAAGCCGATGGACCGACTTTTTGACCAGCGATGGCGAAAAAATTTGGCGCGAACGCGATGAAGAATTTGAAATTCATACTTATAATAAGGCGCAATTGATTGCCATATGGGAAAAAGGCTGGGATTGCTGTAATCAAGCACTTGGTAGCTTAACCGCAGCCGATTTGTTGCGCACCATTACCATAAGACAGGAACCCTTAACGGTGTTAGATGCCATTAATCGGCAATTGGCACATTATCCCTATCATGTAGGGCAAATTGTTTATTTGGGCAAATTGCAGTTAGATCGCAACTGGCAAACCTTGTCGATGCCCAAAAGGAAGTTGAATTAGTTATTTAACAGCGCATTTAGGCAAACAAATCTTAAAACTTTGGTATTGTATTTGCCCTGTAAGAGCGATTCAGTAATTTTACCAAGCACAACAACGCATCCAACCTGCA
>JBJOQA010000192.1:0-2993 GCA_046050225.1 Bacteroidota bacterium
AAAAATTGCCGAAAGCGTTGCTAAAGCAGATATTGTAATTTCTACGGCACAAATCCCAGGTAAAAAAGCCCCGATTTTAATCACGACCGAAATGATTGAAAAAATGAAAAACGGTTCGGTGATTGTAGATCTTGCAGCTGCAACCGGTGGCAATACCGATTTAACGCAAAATGCCGCCACCATTCAACACCAAGGCGTTACCATCATTGGAAACTCTTATTTACCGGCAACTATGCCTAGTGATGCCAGCAAATTATATGGCAAAAACATCTTGAACTTTTTACAACTTATCATCACCAAAGAAGGAGCAATCAACCTAAATTTTGAAGATGATCTAGTAAAAGGAACTTGTGTAGCGCATCAACAGCAAATCACTAACGAAAGAATTGCTGCTTTACTGAAAGCTTAATGTAAAAAATATATGGAATCGATTTTACAATGGATTACCGACAACCAACAAATCATCTACATCGTTATCTTGATGATTTTTGTAGGGATTGAAGTAATTGGGCATGTACCTAGCGTTTTACACACCCCTTTAATGAGTGGTGCCAACGCTATTCACGGCGTGGTAATTATAGGTGCCATCATTGTGATGGGCAAAGCCGAAAGTGGTAATTACTTAGCCTTGATATTAGGCTTTTTAGCCGTGATACTCGGTACATTAAATGTGGTGGGAGGTTTTGTAGTTACCGATCGCATGCTCGAAATGTTTAAAGGAAAAGACAAGAAGAAAGCTTAATCATTTTCTTTCAATCACAACAATCAGCACCGCTTAATGGTGCATCCAAGAATCGAATGACTTGTTCATTCACATAAGAAACTTGTTATGGAACTGAATCTTTTGACGATTTGTTATCTTATAGGTAGCGTTACATTTATCCTCGGCTTAAAAATGCTGAGCCATCCTGCAACTGCACGCAAAGGCAATTTGGTGGCAGCTTTTGGTATGACTGTTGCCATTATTGGTACCATTTTTTTGTATGAAGAAGATGGGCAGCGTTTAGGCAATTATGGTTGGATTTTTGGCGGTCTCCTTATTGGTGGTATCATTGGAACCTTGGCTGCAAAAAAAGTAAAAATGACGGCCATGCCCGAAATGGTAAGTTTATTCAACGGTATGGGTGGTGCATGTGCGGCTTTAATTTCGATCGTTGAATACAATCACCTTTCGCACGAATTAGCATCCGGTGCCGAAAATCCTACCGGAAAAATGCTGATCATCTTTTTAGGTCTTTTAATTGGCAGTGTTTCTTTTGCGGGCAGTATGATTGCTTGGGGTAAATTAAACGGAAAGGTGAAAGACTTTAGTTTTAAAGGACAAAACATTCTCAATTTGCTCGTGCTTGCAGTAGCCATTGCAGCCGGCGTTATGCTTATTCTACAACCTGCACAACCGGCCATCTTTTATGCCATCCTTGCACTATCAATGGTGTATGGTGTATTATTTGTACTGCCAATTGGCGGTGCCGATATGCCGGTGGTGATTTCATTGCTCAACTCTTTTACCGGGGTTGCTGCAGCCTGCGGCGGATTTTTATACAACAACAAAGTAATGTTAACCGGCGGTATTTTGGTAGGCGCTGCGGGTACCCTGCTAACCATTTTGATGTGCAAGGCTATGAATCGTTCTTTACTCAATGTATTGGTTGGTTCTTTTGGCGGCGGTGCAGCAGCAAGCGGAAATGGTGCAGCAACAGGCGATCAGGGCAGCTACAAAGAAATTAATTTAAGTGATTCGGCCATGGTGATGAATTATGCCAATAAAGTAATGATTGTGCCGGGTTATGGATTAGCTGTTGCCCAAGCACAACATATTTGCCACGAATTAGAAAAGCTATTGGAAGAAAAAGGTGTTGAAGTAAAATATGCTATCCATCCGGTTGCAGGTCGTATGCCCGGACATATGAATGTGTTATTAGCCGAAGCCGATGTGAGTTATGAAAAATTATTGGAGATGGAGCAAGCCAATGATGAATTTAAAACTACTGATGTGGTGTTGATTTTAGGCGCAAATGATGTGGTGAATCCGGCCGCAAAATCAGATCCGGCAAGTCCGATTTACGGCATGCCGATTTTAGAAGTTGAATTGGCAAAATCGGTAATCGTTAACAAACGCAGTATGAAACCGGGTTACGCCGGCATTGAAAATGCACTATTCTTTCAACCTAAAACGAGCATGTTATTTGGCGATGCAAAAAAAATGTTGCAAGAATTGGTTGCAGAATTAAAAACGATTTAATAAAATCATATGCTAAACAAAAGGGGCCTCTTTCGAGGCCCTTTTGCTTTTTTCCATTACCAATATACGTCCTTGCGGAAGTATTCATTTATCGTACACAACCCTTACTGTTGCATACTTTCACCCGACCCTTGATCGGTTTTTGTATTTTTCCTTTTGAACAAGTTCATATCTAATTTACCGAAGCGATAGGCAAAATTTAATCTGAACATTTGTGGATCTCGCAAGCGATCATAGGTTTGCGTAAAATAATCGCTATAAGAATATTGGCTTGACCAACGGGTACGAAAAATATCACTTGCACTCAAGGTGATGGATGCCGAATTGTCTTTTAGAAAGGTTTTCTTCACGGCAACATCCATACCCCAATTAGCTTTGATATAGCCTTGTGAAGCACTTTGACTTTGCATCATTGGCGGACCGCCCATATTTTGATTACTGCTTACCGGTAAATTGGTCTTAGATTGATATACTGCTGTTAATTGCAAACTAAATCCGGCCGGTAATTTTACATTGTTATTGAATTTAGAAAACCAACTCCACATCGCATCTTGATTGGTTGTTGTGCCGGTATTGATTTTTGATTGATACACATTTAAGTTGGCCGAAAGATCCCACCATTTATTCATAAATACTTGCGAAGTAACTTCCATACCCGTTGTATAGCTTGAGTTAGCATTAATGTAGGTATTGATGAGCGCCGTTGAACCTGTAACAGGATCAACTTGTTGTTCTAAATAACGCGTAATTA
>JBJOQA010000193.1:0-6974 GCA_046050225.1 Bacteroidota bacterium
AATCGTTTAAGACGATTAAATCGTCGCCCAGTTTACGCGATGTGTTAGAGGATGGTTTGATGATGGGTAATTCGTGGATACGAATCATTGCGGAGGTTGGATTTTAGACCGTCCTGTTGCCGCCTGTTACGCAACAAATCTTTTCAAACGATCTAAACGAGTCAAACCCCCTAAACGGTTCAAACCCTCAAACGATTCAAACCTCTCAAACGCTTCAACCTATCCCTTCTTCACCCGATACTTTTTATTCACTTTCGGGTTATTGAAATATTCATTTAACTCTTTGTCGGTTGATGCATCCTCAGCAATTGGGATATCAATCAATTGAATTTGCGTTTGCTTTAATTCGTCTTTTAACTTTTGATGTTTGTTTAAAATTTCAGGATCGCGCTCTCCGATAAGTTGATTTTCGGACAATAAATATTCCAAGCGCTTAATACTACTCCGTATAAGCGTGGCAATATTTTGATCTACATTGCTATTTGGAGCCGTTGCTTCTTTTACGGGTACTAATGCAATACCCACACTAGGTAAAATTTTACCGGTAGTTTGTTGATTGCTATTGGGCAGTGAAGAAAAGATGGTTCCACCTAATGCAGTGGCAGCTGAGGCTAGATCAAATGAAGTACGGGTTGTTTTCGTTTTTTTAATTTTCTTGTCAACTAACCGGAAACTACTTTTTAATTGGGTTATATACTTTTCAATATCGGAACGTAGCTTATTAAATTCGGCTTGTTGCTGCGGGTAATTGATATTTTCTCTAACAAAAATTTGAATGATGGCTGTATCGTGAATATTAAATTTATTGGTACCAATAAAATACAATTCAAGCCTGCGTTGTTTATCCTTATCCGTGTTTTTTACAAAATCAAATGGCGCACACCAAGTAAAGTCATCTCCGCAGTGATTTATTGGCGTTAAAGAACGAATTGGATAATTGCTCAAAAAACTAATTTCTTCAATAGGAAAATTGCCATTGTCGCACTGCAGTTTAAAACTTACCGTATCACCTTCATCAATAAAAAGGGTATTCGTTACCGTTGGTTTTACCTTGGAAGGAATGATTTCGGTATTGTAGAATAAAATGGTGAAAGACGTATCAACGCGTTCTTCCGGATGATCTAAATGTTGGACACTGAGTTTAACCGGGTATTCAAAATCATATTTTAATCTACCCGAAAGAAAATAAGATTTTTCTGCACGAAACGTAAGTAAACCATTGTCTTTATTAATTTTTAAACCAACCGGTCCATTTTTTAAAAACCAATAATATTTGGTTACATCCTTATTAATAATTAATTGATATTTTAAAGATGAATCAACATGTAAAGTAAAATAAGGGTTTAAGTTTTTGATGCGTAGGCTACTATCAAGTGCCGCCGATACAGGATGAACCAATGTATCCTTGCCAACTTGGCCTTGCATGGTAAGTGTAAAACAGGTTACTATACAGAAAGCCAAAAGTTGTTTAATCATGCTATTAAAGGTTAATGCTAAATCGATATAGCAACAAAAATATTAAATCAGAACAGAAATCAGGTTGGAAATTAGAAAAAACCTTAAACAAAGTCAATTAGGCCTCCTTTTTCCCTCTGGTAAAAATCGCAACAATTGCACTGGTAGCGGTTCCCATTACTGCAGCTCCAATGGTAGCTTGAATCAAAAAGCTTTTCAGGTTAAAGTAATTTTTGGCTGCTACTTCAGTCATTAATTTTTGTTCAACTACATATTTGGTAACATTCTCAAAAAAATGTGGGGTGATGAAGGTGGAAGTAATCCATTGTGTGAGCGGACTAAACAAAGTTACAATTAGGGTGATGATGGCACCGGAAATAAAACCCTGTTTATAATTCATCGTGCCATTGTAAAAATTATTGCGCTTATCTAATAATGCAAAAATGTATAAGAGGATTGCAGGTATTGCAATGAAGTTTGTATAGATGGCATGTTGGTGAATATTTCGATCATGCAAACCGGCATAACGTTCCATCACCATCCACAATAAGGTCATGACTACAAACAATAGGGCCCATTTTATTTCAATGAAAATTGATTTAAGCATACACAAAATTTTAAGGTAAAAAGTGTTATAAAAATAAGGCTTGAAACGATTAAAAGTTTCAAGCCTTGGTTTTATCTTATTAAAACAACTGTTCCTTTTTTTCGAATAACAGCGCCGGTATAGGTGATGGCCTCTGCTTCCCACACATAAGCTGCGGGGTCCTGCGGATTGCCTTTCCATCTACCATCCCAGCCTTTACCAATTTGACTGGTGCTAAAAATTAGCTGGCCCCAACGATTATAAATTCTGAAATGACGAATTGATTTTATGCCTAACGGAATCGGCTTTAATATATCATTGGTGCCATCGCCGTTAGGTGAAAATGCCGTAGGTACATATAAACTTGGCGGTAATAAATACACCTTAATTTTTACACTGTCGCGGCCCGTGCAGCCCGGAGGATTTGCTGTTACCAATAATTTATATTCAACATCAGATTCAGGAGTTGCTACCGGAGCTTGAATATTGGCATCACTAAGCCCTCTGGCCGGCGACCAACTATATACATTACCGCCGCTTCCAAACAATTGTAACGGTTGCCCGGCTACTATCGTTGTATCACGCATTCCGGTGCTAGCAATTATTTTAGGATATACATTCACACGCACCGTGTCGCTTACAGCTTTGGGACAGCCAAGCGTATCTGTTCCGGTTAATGTATATAATATGGATGAATCGGGCCTTACTGAAAATGTGTTTCGTGTATTAGTAGATGTTAGATAGGTTGCCGGCGACCAGGTATAACTGCTTGCGCCCGTTCCATATAAACTCGCTGTGCTGCCAAAACAAATGGTGGTATCAGGATTGGCCCTTACTGCAGGATAAGGAACGGTTCTAATTGTTACCGAATCTCGACTCTGACATTTACCAATATTACCAATTACATGGTAGGTAGTGGATGCTTGTAAAGGAGTGGCAATGGGCTGTTTAGCAGTAGTACTGTTTAAACCTAAAGCCGGGCTCCACTGATAGCTTACTGCATCACTGATGGTTTGCAGTTGGTAGGCATCTGTTCTACAAATAGTGGTATCGCGCCCCGCTTCAATACTTACAAATAAGCGTACATCAACAAAAACACTGTCTTTACTAACACATCCAAATTGATCAGTAAGGGTAAGATAATAAGTAGTAGGAACATCCGGACTCACCAATGGGAAAGGCTGGGTGAGGCTGCTAATCATATAATTGGGGCTCCATTGAAAAGTGCCGACACCGCTAGTGGTTAATCGAAGGGTGTCAATCGAACAAATTAAGGTATCATTGGTAAGTTGTGTTGGTGGTAACTGCCTAACCAAAACAGTTACAGAATCAATTCGTTTGGCCGAACATCCATTAACGCCAACGGCTACCTTGTATGTGGTAGTTACAGTAGGAGTGGCAATCGGATTGGCAATATTAGTATTGCTTAAGCCAAGTGCAGGTGTCCACTGGTAATTATCTCCGCCTGATGCTTGTAATGCTAAAGAGCCTTGGCGCAAACAGATATAACCGCCCGGGCCGGCTTCCGGAACGGCAAGCGGTTTTACCGTAATTGCTTTTTGTGCGGTAGAAATGCAATTTCGTCCCCACCTAGCAGTAACAATATAATTGGTATTAACTGCAGGAAAGGCTTTTGTTATGGCTTGATTAGCTGCTTGAAGGGTGCTCGTTGGCGTCCAGCTATAGGTGGTACCATTGGTATAATTACTGGTAGCCGTTAATGTTATGGTATCTGCTTCGCAGATAGGATTAGCCGATGCGGTTGCATTGGTGGTAAGGTTATTCATGGGTCTAACCATTACCGAATCGCGACCTATACAACCTCCTTGATTGAGGGTGACATAGTACATGGTAGGAGTAGAGGGAAACACGCGTGGCGTATTGGTATTCGCATCTAAAATATTATTGTTAGGCGCCCATGAAAAATTACCGGTACCAGCTGCTGTAAGAACTAAAGTATCTAAAGCGCAATAGGTGGTGTCTTTTGGGAAAACGGTTAATGGCGGGCTGTCTACAATGGTAATGTCTCTATAAATGGTATCTATACAACCAAAGCTATTACCAACAATCATGCTAACACGATAGGGGCCTGAGGTTGCATAAGTATAACTTGGGTTCCGAATGCGGCTTGTATCATTGGTAGCCGTGCTATTTCCAAAATCCCATCTCCAAAAATTAACCACGCCGTAATTGGTGGTGGTTTGATCAGAAAAACTTACGGGGATGCCTTTACAAAAAGGAGGGTTAGCATTGAAATTGGGGAAGAAGCCGGGATATACTTTTACCAATGCAGTTGTACTGTCTTCGCAAACGCCGTTAACACTAACTTTTAATTTGATGGTATAGCGGCCGGTATCGCTAAAGGTATGGGTAGGTGTGGCCGATGTACTAAAATTATTCGCGCCAGTTGCAGGATCGCCAAATGTCCATTCATAGGCCGTTCCGGTAGCATTATTGGCATTGTTTGAAAAGTTTAAGGTAAATCCATCACAAGTAAAATATTGAGGATTTAATTGAGCAGTTGTTTTATTACAATCGGCTACTTTTAAGATAAAATCTTTTCGATGTGAGCCAATAAATATTCTATTTCGATATTCATTGATACAAACATTTATCACAAATCTACCGGATGTAGCTGGTGCATTACCTTGAATAATTCCGGTAGTAGGGTTAATGGTTACGGTTGGCCCCATTGGTGAAATGCCCGTGTAAATAGAATTGTAGGTGAGTGTAGGAAAGAAGCCACCAGATGGGGCGCCGGAAGGCACATCATTGGCGTTTGTAATTGCGTTAGAACAGCCATACCCACTACAAAAGCTATAGCTTAAAGAATCAAAGTCGGCATCCGTTGCACCAAAATCTAATGTAAAAAAGTTGTTGGCACAAACCAACGCCGTGTCTTTTAATCTGAAAATCGGGCTAGAATTAATGCCGGTGCTACCCAATAAATCGGTTCCCGAAATATTACAGGATGCGGTAACGCCGGGTGCACCATTTTGGCTGCCAAAATTGTATTGAATATTATTGATGCCCCCAACACGGCAGCAGGTTTGAAAAGAAGCGGTATAACCTCTGGCATTGCGAGGTAAGTCTGCTTGAAAATGAAAATAGGATACATCATAACAAACCTCCGGCGCAAATTGAATACAAGAAAAATCAATTTTTTGTAAGCGTTGATCCATCGAAAAATCGCGTGCAACCGAAAAATCATTAAAACGACTGTCATTTAAGTTGTCAAATACAGAAATCGTGACATTAGATGGCATAGGTGCAACAGAAGTACCGCCTGCGCTACAGTCACGAAATAATCGTAGGGTAATTTCATAGCGCAAAGTGTTGGCAGCAGTTCCGGGGCCGATGTACTTATAATACATTTCTCCACCCGAGATATGTGATGCTTGCACGTTACTCAAAAAGAGCAATGAGGCAAACAGTAACAAAACGGTAAGTAATGATTGGGTTGAAATGGCTTTCATGAAATATAAAGTTAGGCAAATCCTAGTTTCAGTATTCGGGATGTTAAAAATTAACAAATACAAGGCCGAATTTGCTTACTTTCTCAATAAAATTTTAGGGGTGCAGCAAAAAGTTGAGTAGTGCTTGATTACTTTTTTCCGGTTCTTCCCACATACCACTATGCGCACTATTTTGTAATATCGTTACAAAAGAATGAGGCGGTAGATGACACTGCTGTAAACTATCTGCTAAGGGAACTGCATTGTCATGAACACCAATAATAAATAAGATTGGTTTTTTGAAGGCGCGTAGTAAATTCGTTTGATCTTTTCGTTGAATGATAATTTGATAGTATTGGATAATGGCAAGATCCGAAAAACGTTCAATAATAGCTGTGATATCTTTCAATTGATCCATGTTTTTTTCCTTCCAGCCTGCTGAATAATTTGCTTGTATGCTCTCCTTTAAAAACATAGCTGCTCCAAACCGTTTCACAAAATCAATAGAACGTAAACGAAGTTTAATTTTTTCTTCACTATCGGCAAATGCCGTAGAATGAAACATGCAAAATTTATGAATGACCGATTCGTATAAACGCGCCATTTCTAATGCGATATAACCGCCCATGCTATGTCCTACCAACGAAATTTGTGTAATATTTTCCGCTTGTAAAATGGCATACATGGCTGCTGCGTAATCTGCTAGCGTTAATGTTGAACTATTAAAAGGCATTATTGGCGAATAGCCACTGCCGGGAATATCCGGAATGATTAAACGAAAGTTTCGGGAGAAGTAATTGATTTGATTGATCCAAATATTTCCGTCTTCACCAAATCCATGTAAAAACATGATTGCTTCTCCTTCGCCAAAAATCTGGTAAGAAACCGTGCTGCCACGAAATTGGATAAAGCGTCTATTCATCATCGTTATCTACAGGGTTATAATAATAAAACATGGCGGAAGATCGGTAAATCAATAGCAATACAAATGGAATAAAAGAGGAATTGAGGCGTTGTGGTAAAAAGTACCATCCAATTAATAATAAGATTAATGAAATGGCTGTTGCTGCAAAATAATAACGTGCCCATTTTTTCTTTGATCTAATCCAGAAGCTCATGAACAAGTGCGTAGGTAAGGCCCAGGCTAAATTGTAATTGCTTTTACACATGGCATGATTGGTTCCGAACCACATGAATAAAAGTACCACACCAACTAGGCCGGTAATAAAAAATAGAGCGCCATCTAAAATACCTAAAATTTTAATAGGCACTTTAGTAGTTGCAAAACTGAAGAAAATCATGAAGGCTAATAAACAAGAGAAAAAAAGCATCGGCGTAAAAATCTGCCGTTCATTTTCTAAATTATTGGGCTTAATGATGGTATGATGTTCGGCAACCCAATTTGTGGCTTTGCTGCTATCCAAAGCGTTCATTAAATTGTTGGGTAAAAACTGGGTTTGTTCGGTTGTCATAATAGC
>JBJOQA010000194.1:0-3602 GCA_046050225.1 Bacteroidota bacterium
GATGCAACCAGTGGCGAACAAACCTACCCCTCCGGAAGATTTCTTTTGGCTGATGCGCCTGATGCCAACGGTAATATTGAAATTGATTTTAACAAGGCTTACAACCCGCCTTGTGCATTTACCAAATATGCAACCTGCCCATTGCCACCCAAAGAAAACAGTTTACCCTTTGCGGTGAAGGCGGGTGAAAAGTATAAGCATTAAACAATCATCCTCGTGTAGTTAAACACGTTAGCCACACGAGGATGATACCGTTTATTAAATAGTTACAGCAGCCAAAGCCTGCTCGATATCCCAAATAATATCTTTCCAATTTTCGATACCCACACTTATTCGTACCATTTTACCCGTGATGGCATATAATTCTTTCTCTTCTTCCGGTACGTCGGCATGCGTCATGGTAGCCGGATGTTCGGCCAAACTTTCTGTTCCGCCTAAGCTCACCGCAAGCTTGATATGTTTAAGATGATTCAAAAAGGTAAATGCCTCGTGCTCGCCACCTTTGATATCAAAGCTTAGCATAGCGCCGCTACTTAAATATTGTTCTTTAAAAATAGCTAGTTGGTTGGGATTGTTTTTTTCGGTAAACCCTAAATAATACACCTTTTCAACTTTAGGATGCTGCGCCAAATAATCGGCAACTTTTTCGGCATTTGCCGCCGCAGCTTCCATTCTAATTTTCATGGTTTCTAAACTACGCATGAGCAACCAACTGGTATGCGGATCAATCATGGTACCAAAAAACGTTCGGGTTTTTTTAATTTTTCCTATTAACTCTTTATTTGCAACGGCCGCACCGGCAATTACATCACTATGTCCGCCAATATATTTGGTGGCCGAATAAATTACAATATCAGCGCCATGTTGCAAAGGATGTTGCCACAAAGGACCCATATAGGTATTATCAGCCGTAACCAAAACCTTCCGCTCTGCTGTGCTGTACTTTTTTGCAAGTTGAGCACACATGGTAATATCAATTAAATCATTGGTTGGATTGGCAGGTGTTTCAACATAAATCATTTTTAACCGATTTGCATGACCGCTGTTTATCAATAGCGCTTCAACCTCCGCTTCGGTTTGCCCGGCTTTAAAACCAATCACTTCAATTCCAAATTGCGTTAAAATATAATGAACAAATTTGTGGGTACCACCGTATATAGGGTTACTGTATAATAAAACATCACCCGGCGACAAAAAAGTCATAAAATTGGTAGCAATAGCGCTCATCCCACTCGAAAAAGCGGCCGCAGCTTCTCCGCCATCCCACAACCGTAGTCGTTCTTCCAAAATCTCCATATCCGGATTATTGATACGACTATAAATTAATCCCATTACCTCACCGTCGTGACCCGGTTTACCGTGTGCCATTTCAAAAAAGGCTTTGCCTTCTTCGGCGGTTTTAAATACAAAAGTGGAGGTTTGAAAGATGGGACATTTTACAGCACCTTCACTCCATTCGGGTTGGTAACCAAAACCCAACATTTGGGTTTCGGGAGAAAAATTAGGCAGGCTCATAATAAATCGTTTTGAGCTAAGTTCAATTTCTTTTGTGGTACAAAATGTGACAATTATCAATTCAGAAAAGAATTCTATTTATTTGAATTTTCAGCATTTATTCAGAAATTTATTCCACTTTAGTGATAATTTTAAGAAAATTCATCCATGAATCTTGATCAAACCGATATTTTGCTGCTCGAGCTATTGCAACACGATGCCAAATTAACCAATAAAGAATTGGCCGATAAATTAGGTAAAACCGTTACGCCCATTTACGAAAGGGTAAAACGCCTTGAACAAGAAGGGTATATTTTAAGATACTGCGCCATCGTAAATAAAGACAAAATAGGTCAGTCGATGGTGGCTTATACTAATGTGCAACTCAAGCAACACGCACAAGAAATTTTGCTCAATTTCGAAAAATCGATTGTTAATTTTCACGAAGTGATGGAGTGTTATCACTTAACCGGCATGTACGATTACTTATTAAAAATAGTGGTGCCCGATTTGCCGGCTTACCAAAATTTCATTGTTAACAAACTCGCTTGTTTAGCCGATATAAGTACCGTACAAAGCAGTTTTGTAATGACGGAAGTGAAACATGAAACCGGCTACCGCATTAAAATTTAACCTAACGTACTACTTCTTTCAGCAATTTTCCTGCTACATCCAACACTTGCACACGCATCGGCATTTGCCCGATGGCATGGGTTGAACAAGATAAACAAGGATCATAACAACGAATAGTTGACTCCACCCGATTTAACATCCCTTCTTCAATATTTTCGCCTTTTACATATTGGCGCGCCACTTCCAATACCGACCGATTCATCGAGGGATTGTTTTGTCCGGTGGCAATGAGCAAATTCACATTGAGCAACTTGCCGGTTTCATCGGTTTTGTAATGATGAAATAAGGTGCCGCGCGGCGCTTCACTACTGCCAATGCCTTCTTCATAATTCCATCTTCCATGATGTTGAATATGAGTGGAGGTTACTTGTGGATCATTTAAAATTCTTTCTGCAATTTCTACATCACCTAACGCTTCTATCAGTCGTGCATAATGATAATAAAATACACCATGCACCGGCTGACCGGGCGAAAGCTGTTTAAATAATTCAAACTCTTTTTGTGCAAGTGGTGTTTTCATATGACTCGCCACATTTAAACGTGCCAATGGCCCTACCCGATAAAAACCCTTTTCAAAACCATAAGGTTTGTAATAAGGATATTTTAAGTACGACCAATTCACTGATCTTTCAGCGATATAAGTTAAATAATCGGCCGGCGAAACTTGATCGTGCAAAATGGTTCCGTCAACATCCATAAAACGCAACTTACCATCGTACAACTCATGACCACCATCGGGACCTACTGTACCCAAATACAAGGTGGGCGTTGGCGCAAATGTTTGAACCATTTCGGGATGATCGGCATGAAACTGTTTAATGATTTTTATCCCTAATTGCACCGTTTCAATGGCTTCGGGTATCCAAGCCAATAAAGCCAAACGATTTTCTTCGGTTAACGGATAAGCCATACCACCCGGCACAATGCCCATGATATGAATTTTTTTACCGGTAATTCTTTCACTCAATTCCTGGCCAAACTTCCGCAAGCGAATGCCTTTTACGGCAATATCCGGATGTTTTTCGGCAAGGCCTAAGATATTCCGCTTTGCGGGATCGCTATCGTAGCCTAACAAAAAATCGGGCGAAGACAAATGAAAAAACGAGAGCGCATGCGATGATAAATTTTGACCGATATGCATCAACCTGCGTAATAAATTGGCGGTATAGGTGGGTTGTATGCCTTGAATCATTTCGCAAGCTTTTACGCTGGCAAGGGTATGACTAGTTGGACAAATACCGCAAATGCGTGGCGTAATAGTGGGCATTTCGGTGTACATCCGTCCTTCACAAAATTTTTCAAATCCTCTAAACTCATTAACATGAAACAGCGCATCGGCCACTTGATTGTTTTCGTCTAACTGTATCGTTATGCGCGCATGTCCTTCTATCCGGGTAACCGGATTGATATCAATGGTGCGCTTTGTCACCTTATCCATATTTCAATTTTTTAACTTCACTTAAATTGGGAATTCG